>JAFDHR010000002.1 GCA_019308645.1 Deltaproteobacteria bacterium | reverse complement strand
CTTTGTCATTTGTATCTAAAACACATGAAAAATAACTTGAAATCATTTCATGTAGTTTTTGTTTTAACTCATTAAAAGAATCAGCTTCAGCGGCCAAGTTTAAATCTAAACACATCCCATACCATCTCCCACCATGTATTCCGTGGGCATAACATCTTAACATTTCACCCCTTCATCGTCGATGTAGTTTGAATAGGCATTTAATTTATATCCTAATTAAGTATATTAATGCGAATCCAATTCTTCTCGCTGAGCTTTCTTCAGTACTCTCTGTGCCGCAAGCTGAGTCTTGCACTCTTCATCAGTCATTGTTTTAACTTTTTGCAAAAGTGCAACATATTCAGCAATTTGTGTCACGGCAAACTCAATTAATTGTGCTTGTGCAAGTGTTAGTGCCATGTTATTATCTCTCCTTCACTTTAACGCCATATTTAAAAAACAAATCAAAAAGCTGGCTCTTAACCGCCATATAAAGCTGTCGTTTTGCCTCAGGATCATCTTTATTCGTAAATGCATTGTCCCAGACTGTCATCGCATCATCTAACTGTTTTACAATAGGATCAATTTTAGCTTTCCATTTTGCCTGAATTTCCGGTGTCTGTTGACTATACAATATCAAATAATCTCCTATAATCCTGTTGTGGGTTCCCATAGCCACTGTGTGTTTTTGGAGTGGTGTCATTCCTGCACATCCAGCGATAGCCAATAGAGCAAATACAGCAAATGCAATCATTATAATACTTAATTTATTTCTTTTCATTTTTCACCCCCATTTGTCCCTCGTGCCTTATTAAAGAATAACATTGCCATACCTATAAGTATTGTCTTTGCTTCTGCCCTTAGATTGATATAATATAGAATAGTTGCAAGTCCAAGAGCAAGTGCAGCAAAAACCAATCTTTCACCATGATTATTCCAAAATTTACTTATCCACTTCATAATTTCTTCCTTTATTAATAATTAATTGTTTTACCTTTTCTCTCCCTTCGGATATGGCCATATAACTCGCTGAGGATTCCTCCTCGCAACTCCCAAGTGTATAAACGTTGCAATTCCAATACGTGTTATACCTGCTTTAAGAGCGGCATCAATTATTAAAAATCTTGATCGAGCGTCATTACATTTGATGTCAGCACCTTCTCCTGTCAGATGATCAGAGTTTTCTGCACCTCCGACAGCTTTATTGTGCTCTCGACATCGACAACCGGACAGAACAATGAAGGGGATCTTAGCTTCCGTACGTGCAAGTTGGAGCCTCCAAACAAACTCCTCTTTTATGTTGTTCCATCCGCAGCACTTGCAGTCAAACTCCTCACGTCTAAAATTATGGGGATTTATCACCCATGTTCTCATTTTTGGATCTTTAACTCCTGCATTATCAATGCTACGTTAATATTGATCTGAGCGATGTCGCTTTTGATTTGATTAAACACCTCTTTACCTTCGTCCAACTGTTTCCCGTGTTGTTTAAGGATTTCCCCCTGAACAATGTGCTCATCTTTCAAAGCCTTGAATGCGTTACAGAAAGATTCATGATCGGGGCAGCGATCTCCATTTACAAATTTGATGACTCCGTATCGCTTCAATATCATTAAAATAGTCAGCACTGATATCCCAAACAATGCTATTAACCCGATTGTCACCTCTGATGTAAGCTGCATTAATTAGTCTCCTATTTCATATCCCCACCACTAGCGCTAAATTTCACATTCCCGCCTGAAGCCGAATATTTCATATCGGGCTTACCTGATGGGTCTGGTGGCGGGCCTCCTGCCGTTGTAAACTCAAATTCTTGACAATCACCTTGGTTGGCTCCATCATTAGCCTTAAGGCCAAGGCAATATGTTGAGGCTGTGTCTAATGTGCTCATGTCATAAGTCTTGTCTGCATCATCGTCTGACACTAAAGAACCATCACAATCGCATGCTGAGCATGCTGCCTTATCGAGCCACACATCAACATCATCTACAAATGACGCATAATCCCAAGTTGCTGAGGCTGTAGTGCTGACTCCTGTATCTCCGTCAGCAGGAGATACATCAAAAACAGCAAGTGCATATTCTTCAGCCCCAATATCAGGACTCACCCCATAAAATGTCAGTCCTATCTGTGTAGTATATGCTGGATCTGTTAAATGATCCCCGTTATAAATATAATCAACAGCGGTGTTGACGACAAATGAGCCGGGTGTTCCGTGTGTAATGGTGTCGCTCGTAATAATTACGTCTTGATGGCCGTTGGTTGTGTCATATAGAGTGATTTGCATTCCTGTTATAGCATTTCCGTCCTCATCAACCAGACCGTAATCCCCATGAAACCAATAAGAATCGGCCACGTTTACGGTCGTGGTTGACGAGCCTGATTGAGAAACATGAGAGAGATAAAAACCAGCATCTATAGCCGGAGAATCTTTTTGTAATGTAAAATCGTTGCTTCCTGGCGTTGTGAATTTTGGATCAGCAGGAGACGGGCTATTGATATCGCGGGAGCGGGAAGTTGTCCAATCATTCCAATCATAAGCCGTTCCGTTAGTATCTTTCCAAAGAGTTTGAGCCGATGGGTCTGAGGATGCCCAATATAAATTGTAATTTATAGTAATATTTTGTGGGGCATTTTGATTATCGAATAAATAATATGTTGTATTGCCCCATACGATATTATTTAAGAACCAAACATTATCGGCGGTTAAAGCAGCGCGGCCAATACCAAGCCCCATTCCAAAGGAATTGTAGATAGTATTATTAAAAACCCTGTTTCCAGCACTTCCGGCGTTATCAAATCCCGCAAGCCTTATCCCTGGGTATGGGTTTATTGCACCATTCTCTGTTATTATATTTCGATATACAAGATTGTGAATAGCCCCTGCATTACCACCACCTTCGACAGAAACCCCAGAAACATTAGCGCCATAGATGATATTATCACGAACTACGTTATCATGTGTATAGTACGAGCTGTTTTCAGACCATATTACAATAGGACCATAGGCATCGTTACCAGTATTATCTTCAACAATAGTATATTTAACTCGTTGAAGACCGACACAATGTCCGTCATGCCCGTCATACCCAACTATATCGGTACAGGTGTTCCCTGCAATATAGTTGTATGACGACCCTTCGTTGACTTCATCAATAAAATATATTGCATTTCCACACTCGACCAACTCATTGTTGGTTACAATATTATAATCCCCCATTCTGGCCAACTGCAAGGCATAGATACCAAAATGATAAAGATAACAATCATTAATAATAATATGCCCTTGATCTTGATTGCCCCCATCTCCATCAGATTTTGTGGTTATCCCAGTACTTCCACTATCTTGCCAACTTTCCGATGTATCTCGGAGGTCTAAATGATCGAACCTCATGTAAGAATTCCCATTGGGATCGTTTAAACTGATGATACCATATCCGCCAGATTTTTGTATAATCGGCCTTGCCCCCGAACAATCAAAATCTCCGGTGTCTTCATAACACCCGATGATTGTATAATTATTCCCATCGACACCAGAGTGATTTATATCTATATCATTACTAACTGTGAATGTATCTCCCTGTTTGAAATAGAAATCAGTTCCGTCATCGAAACTTTGACCGTCAAGTTTTACAGAAGGATTCGCCCAGGCATTAGCATCTGATAATCCGTCAAGTGAATCATTTCCACCGTTTTTGAAATAGTATGGACCTTCTGCCCAAGCCGCTGGCGCAATCAGACAAATTAGAAAGAGCACGGAAAAAAACTTTATTAAAATATATCTTGAAAAAGACATAATATTCCTTTAATTCATATAGTCAGAACAGTTGCATTTATAACCACTAAAAATAGCCCATTCATCAATGTAAATAATTTCAGTATCTCCAGGGTCTTGCATGCTACCGATAGATATATCAACAGGTCTATCGGTCATCGAATCGTCTATTTCATCAGCATCGTCTTCCCACCCATTAGCCCATGGGGAAGTATCCCCAGAATTAGCACTGTGATCTCCATTGGGTGTTGTATCGCCTTCATACGAATAACCAATAATAATCCATGAACCTGTAGAATAAGTATAACTCGAAGCACCAACATCAGCACCAGATTCTACAAATCTGTCACCTGATATGCTTCCACCACTCATTATTGATACTATCGTACCGTCATCGTCTTCAACGTCAAAAGCCTGAAATATTCGGGTATTTGTATCAACCGTTGCAGAAACGTACACTTTCATGCAAATAGTTTGCTTAGCGGTCTCATCAAAATATTGTCCAGCGGTTTGCGTTAATGTAATATCTTCACTTGCATCATCGCATTTCATAGCTTGACCCCCACCATCGCCGTACGCTCCTATATCTGATCCAGAATCCGTGAACGTGACTGCATTCCCAGATGAGTCATAAGCATCTAGACCATCCTCAAAATTCATCGAGAGAATAGCAGAGGCATAATACGAAGGGCGGTTACTACCAACTTGGCTCCCACTTCCTACAATCATAGGATTCCAGGCACTCGACTGAAATGACAAGCAAAATATAAAAAGTAAAGTTAATATTAATCTTTTCATTAGTCAGCTGCTCCTCCATCTACGCAAGTTCCAATTTCGCCGGTTACCCACCACTTGTTTGCTTGCATGCAAGTACAAGTTACTTGATTGCCAGCAGCACCCCCAAGATCAAGCTCGTTCCCTGCTGTCAGGACTGTACCGTCAGACAATACAAATTGATCAGACCCATCATTTGATGTAAGGGAATTAAGATGAGCAGCCGTTGACTTGACTGTAATCCAAATGCCGGTTGCCGTATCGCACTGGTCAGCAGGAATATCCACATCTCCCGCCCCTGTCATTACGATAATAGAGTTCATTTGTGAAGCCGTGAGGGTAATACCATCAGCATCGGTAATGACGTTCATGGCAGCCTGGATCTTATTAATGTGCCAATCTCCGTCTTCATCAAATAAAGGAATATAATCAGAACCATCATAAATAACGTAGTATGCCTTGCCGATCCCAAGCCCTGCGGGATCCCAAGTTGTGCCATCTGCGTAATATATTCTACCAGCTACTGGCGATCCTGGGGCTGAAGTTAACTTTTTCAATTTAAGTGAAAGGAGTATTGGCTCAAGTTCTTCGTCGTCTAAGCTGCCATCATCGTCAGTATCTATCTGATGTAGATAATCGTAAACATCGTCTTTCTGCGGACATCCTGTATCTCCATCCCACCCAGAAGAGTAGGCCTCATCAACAGCCGTTGCTTCAGCCCCTATCGTGCTCCTCACCGTTGCCGCATCTGCATCATCGAGAATGGTACGGGCGAATGAAGTAAGGTCGGCTAAACTTGCAGTACCGGAGCCTGTGTAATAGGGTAGTTTGTTCTCATCAGAATTGAGATCGGCTATGGCGGTTAGCTCGGCGTCTAAGGCTTGTTTAGCGTCAAGCTGCGTTTGAACGGCAGACGTTACACCATCAAGATAACCAAACTCTGTCTTAGAAACAGAACCGACATCAAACGTAAAATCATTTAAAGTAATATCAGTAAAGTCAATAGAATCGTCATCTATTGTATCGTCCTGAATATTTTCACCATCTATTGCAGGCATAAATGTAGTGTCAACAACCCCAGATGCGTTGGTTTTTATCATTTTACCCGCATCAGCAGCACCAGTAGATGTTGCAATTCTGGCATTAACAGCATCAAGCAAAGCGTCTATCTCGGTCGTAGAATAAGATAACTGCCCCGCATAAGATACCCCTGTGAATAATAAGATAATTAAGATTGATATAAGTTTTTTCATTCTTGATTCCCTTCTTCATAAACTATTGCCGATAATTTTGTAGCAAGTTCCATTCCCCTTTTGCTATTAGCAGGAACTTTGAAACCTTCTGTTAACCATTTCATACCAAAGTTGCTTTTATATATTTTAGCTAATTGTTTTGGGGTAAATGATATAACAGCACCCAAAGCAGGCCGTGACATGATCATTCTAAATATTCCCCATGCAATTAAAGTCTGGCCTGTTCCGCTTGGATTCCCTGCAACCTGTTCAGCACCTTCTATTCTATGAGCTATCCTTCCAAGTGTTTTTAATTCTGCGACCTTCTTTTTTGGGAAAAAAGCACTCAGTACACGCTCACTATATTTATCAACCATCTTTGCAAAAGATTTAGGTCTAACTGCTCCAGTATCTTGATTTAGTTGCATAAGTTTTTCCATAAGATTTTCGCCAAGGGCTTCAAATTCTTTTTTCTTTATTGCTTTTTTAATAGTCTGAATATTTTTAAACAATGTGTGAGATTGGAGTTTAGCTTCTGGCGCACCTATAATTCTGTCAACAACCGTTTCTGGATATTCTCTAGCAATTGCCCTAAGAAATGATCGACCTGGACGTTGAATAGTTAAATCCAGTCCTTCTTTTGCAATTGTTTTAAAAGATTTTGCAACTTCTTTTCCATACATCTCATTCAAAAACTCATCGCCATATCTTATTAATTCCCTTCGGAAAAAATCAGGGTCAAATACATCATGTTTCCCAACACCCATAAGTTTATTGGTAAAACCTTCTCGCAGTTTAAAAAACCCTTGTGGCCCCAAAGCCTTCTTTACTAACTTAATTTCCGTAATACCATTTGGTTTAAATGCAGCCCCAATTAAGTCTTCAGGATTTGATTTTGCTAATAAACGAATTTCTTTAGATTTATAAATATCCGCACCTTTGGAATAAAGAGCCTTTGCAATTCTTAGCTTTTCCATTGCCTGTGACCCAGCACCTTCAGCAATCTGTTCCATATCCTTCAAGGCTGCTTGTTTAAGTTCATTATAAATTGCACCTTCAGGAGTTTGTTGAAACTTCATTCCAGGCAAACCCATTGCAAGTGCATCTTCTTTACTGCTCAATGCGCCCATGTCTTTAGAAAATTGATGTATAGTTTCCCAATCACGCTTTATCAAAATTTCATCTTCCATGTCTTTCAGGATGCTATCTCTTACAGATTTAGGAAGTTGTGCAAGTTTTTCCTCTAATTCAGGAGGAATGTTTTTTTCTTTTGCAGCCCACTTAAGAGCATTCATCATCTTCTTGTCTTGTACTGGCAAGCCTTTCCTTGTTTTTAAAATATTCCGTGCTGTTTTCGCTAAATGAGGCGTTTGGTATTTTCCTTCCGGTAAAAAATTCCCAACATCTGCGTACGCTTCAGCAACACGTTCATTATAAGCAATAGTTTTGGCTTTAAGCAGGTCCTTGCCCTTCAAACCAAGCACCGAAAAAGTTTCATTTGTACCCAGTTTGGCAAGTATGGCAGTTCTCATTTTATTAAGAGCATCACCTTTCATGCGCTTTTCGGTTTCAAGATATGTCGTAACCTGTTCCCATATTCGGCGCCCTGTTTCGTTTATCGATTGCTGCGAAGCACCTTTGTTTCGGAGATCATCCAAGTTCTTCAGCAAGGGTTCGAGTTGCCCCTTAACTCTCATTTCTCTAATTATATCCGTAGAACCTGGAATTTTCTCCATTAATGCTTCCCCAAGTGCTAAAGTTTTAGACCCTGTAATTTCAGCAGGAGTCATTGTAATATCTCGCTTTGTTGCTTGTCTTGTCATTTCACGAATTTCAGGGGTTATTTTTTTTGCAAAAGGAGCAGATACTTTTTCAATCATACCGGGGATAGCAGCCCCTACAGCCTGCCCGCCCATCTCCATCATCATGCCTTCTTTAATATTATGAAGGGATTTTATGACTTCTTCTGTTGCAGATGTTCGCTTTTTTATACCTTCAAGTCGAGCAATTTGCTTGTCAATGGCATTAGTAACTGTCTTTGATAAAGCATACCCTGCACCGGCCATTGCAACCTGACCAACAGGCCCACCTGGAGTTCCAACAGCAGCACCCCCAACAAGCCCCCCCATTTCAATAGTAGGTTTGCCTATTTTTTCGTAAAGTTCTTTTGTAGCACCAAAAGCACCATACCAATTAGGGTGTTTTTTCCCCCACTCCGGCACTTTGTCCTTGGGTGCTTCAAAACGGGTTTCAGGCGGTGTTGAAGCTAAGTAATCGATCAGTTCCTTTTCGGAATACCCGTCTTTCATGGCGGCTTCTATATTAAATTTATGTGTTTCAGCTAAATGACTTAATATTTCAGAGTCATTATACCCGTCTTTTCTTGCTTGTTCTAAATTAAATGGCATTTAATATCCTATTTGATAAGATGATAAAGGTGGTCTTTTGTCTTTCTTTTCACTTTTCTCAAAACCTCCAACATTATACCCAGCACCCTTAAATGCTTTTTCTTTCCCAGACAAAACCATATTCATATAGTCTAAGAAATTCTTTGTTTCTATTGCAAAAACTGTTTCGGTAGAACTCATTTTCGGCATCATTTCGCGGGCAACTTCTAATTCTTTGTCGCTTAACTGTTTACCTCGCATAGCATACATAAGACCCGGTAACCTTGCAACCAGTGTTCTTAATTGCACTCTTTCTTTATCAGGCATAATGCCCCAATTATCTATTCTTTTCTTTATAAACTCAAATGGACCGGTATCAAATTTCTTGGTTTTAATTATGTTTTCTATTTCTGCCATTGTAGTTTGATATGCCTCAAATTCTCCAATCTTGCTAACTTGTTCTGCTGGCATTTTCTTCTCCATATCAATCTTAACTAATGGCGCAGAATGGGGTACATATTCTCCCCCAGTTTTTGTTTTCGGAGGCTCTACACCCGGTTTAAGATGAATAATGTCTCTCGGATCATCAGGATTAACCCATGTTTTTAATGGTTTTTCATCTTTTCTACTGGCGAGTTCCATTTGCCTCAACGCTTTCTCATATTTATATTTTATACCGGCAGCCCTTTCAATATCAGCCCATTCTTTTTCGGTCTTAGGCAGGTATTCTTCTCGCTTTCGCCCAAGAGCATCATAAGTTATGTTAAGTCTAAGTTTAGCACTCTTCCAAAATTCAGGGTCATAATCTTTGGGGATCATGCTGGCGAGTTTATCTCCACCGATATCCTTGGCAAATGCACGGGCTTTCTCATGGGATACAGGATCAACTACGCTGCTTGCAACTTTGCCCAAAATCCAATATTGCTCCATTTTGGCTTTTCGTTCTTTTTCTTCAATATTCAGCTCTGTTGATTTTATGCTTTGTTTTGTAAAACGATTTAATAAAGCATTCCGCTGGTCTTCTTGTTCAAACTGAGCTAACCCTCTCAACGTTTGTGTATTTCTTTGCATTATGCCTGAACCTAAGTATGGCATTTCATCACCCCCAAAGTCCTGCTTTTTGCCCATAATAATAGCTGGCAAGCGCATTCACAGGCATAGTACCCATGTCTTGCCACATCCCTGCTTGCGCCTGTCCCTTTGCCATCAATGCATTGGCCTGTCCTCTGCCCATCTGCGCATACTGAGATGCCACCCCCTGCCCGGTCTGTACGGCGGACTGGCCCATTGATTGTGCTGCGCCAGCGCCTAATTTTACAAGGTCTAAATATTTTCCATAATTTTGTAAGGCAGCTTTATTTTCCATGTTAAACTTATCAATGGCAGACGTATATTCACGGCCATATTTTTCTAATGATCGCCCGTATTGCCTATTTGTTTCTTCAGCAATTAGTTTTCGATTAAAGTCGGCAAGAGCATTTATACCAGGGCGGCTGTTATAAAGGCCCCTTGCAGCAAGAGCGCGATTAATAGCCTTTTCGCCTTCTTCTTGCTGGATTTTATACATCTTGTCTTCGGGATCAAACTCAAACGGGATATCAGCAGAAGGAAGTATCGGCGGTTCTGCACCTGGAAGAGCACCCCATAGCCCAGTACCTGTTGTAGTATCTGCACCGTCAGCCGGATGAAGAAGTGAACCCTCACTCCAAGGAGTTCCTAACGCTAAAACACCAGCCTGATAGAAGGGTTTATACAATTCTATGGATTTGTTAAACATCTCCATTTCTGCGTCTATACCATACATTGCGGCTCTTTCTTGTGCATTAGCAGCCCTGCTCGCAGCCTTGCTTTTTGATTTTGAAGACATGTATGACGATACGCCACCCACTATCGCACCCCCTACTATAGCTCCTACGCCCATCTTTCATCTCCTTTGTGTAAAACAAACAACCCTTGATCGCAAAGGTTGCCACCGTGTAAATGACTCTTTTTTAAAGTTGTTATTTTTTTAAGTCCTATCAATCTGTTAAACATCATTGCAGCTTTATTTTGTGTCGGGGTAAAACCTATCATGACCCGACAATCGGTATTATTAAACGTCCATGCAATGGCCTGCTTCGCATATTTTATTCCCATCTTACCCCTAATATTTGGCAGCATCCCCGAATGAACATTATGAACAGTATGTGTTATTGGAAATACCAGAAAAACGCAGTCGTTATTAGGCATCAAAACATAAACATTATCATTCTTTAAATACACCATTCCAAAATCAGAAGGCGGCTCTTTAGGACAATAGTCGTCAATAATATAAGGATATACCGATTTGTGAGTTAATACCCGGTAAACTTTGCCAAAATCTTTAACAGTACATCTCATCAGTTTTGTATAATATAATCAAATGTTTTGTCTGCATTTGCGTTGTTTGGGTGTGTAACAGTAAATGACGCGCCTGCTGATTTTGCTGATACATACACCCCTGCCGCACTTCCCACATCGGCAGCCGCATTAGCAGAAGTTGGAAACAGTATTATCTTACTCCCGGACATTACATTCGTGTCTGATACAGTAGTTGAGCCTTGGTTAGCGTCAAGCGTTAAAGAACCCGATTGAGTTTTATTTATCTCCCTGCACACATTGAGAAAGAACCGGGAAACTTCAATGGCATTCGCTGACCTTGGAACTGTTATTCGTTTTTTCATGACGTGCAATACTCCACCAAATCCTTAACGGAAATCAACGCTAACGGCGTGTCGTCAGACAATACAAATTCATACTGCCGGGTATAAAAACTGCCATTTCTTAAAAGTGTCCCCCTAAATTCAGTATCACCTACCTGCGCTAACGCTACGGTTCTTTGGTTTTGCCATGTCGAGGAACCGTTATCGCGGTATCTTATGGTCATACTGGTTACACTTGCGGTGTCCACAACATTGGTTCTCTTAACCCTGAAGGTTAATTTGTGGGATATTTTACGCACAGACTCGGCTTCATATCCTAAGTGTGGAGTCCTGATTAATGTTCGCAGTGTATCACCATCATCATCATATGCCGTAGTGTCTAACTTATACACCTTGCCGGTGGTTCTATCTCCAACAAGGGCTAAATTCCAGCTTTCCGCGAGACAATAGCAATTAGCCAGCCAGTTTTCATATTCGGCATTTACCGAATCCCAATAACCCCACTCGTACCATTTACTGTTGATAATATCCCATACCAGAGTTTTTTCTTCAGTCGGAAAATTTAACACATAGTAAGGTCGGCCCCCGATTACAATATAGTCTCCTAAAGCATCGGACACGGTAGAGAACCCCTGGATGTACTTGTTCATTGTTACCGAAATAACCTGTGGGGTTCTGGAGTCGGGAGTCATCCTAACTACATTTCTTTCATTATCAAGCCAGTATAAAACCCCGCCACACAGAGCAAATGAATACGCCGCAATAGTACCGGTTTCGATGTAACCCTGTAATTCCCTCACAAACGGTGTGGACCCGTCATTGCGCCATACCTCAAGGGTTCTTTTGCCTAACAGGTAAAGCTCAAGGTTCGCCGTGATCTGTGCTAACAGGGTGTCGGTTTTGGCTTCTGCGGATACGAAGTCCCCTGGCCAGTCATCTGGATCACCCACTTTAGAATAATGGCATTTCTCAGAATCAACTTCATTTGCAAGAAGATAAGTGTCCAGCACTACGGGATGTGTTACCGCAGTTGGAGCATCGGCATCGCCTATTTCTGCAACGTTGCCGCTGTTAGGTATTTTGAGTATTTTTGCCCCGTTCGCTGCGTAAAGCGCAGTGCCATAGTTCCCAAAAATTACCCTTGTGCCAGCCTGGAAAGAATCCCCGGATATTTGCGAATTTGTGCCGCTATTGTCGGTTATTTTGTAAGTCTCACCGTCTGATATTGCAATTGCCCATTCTTGTTCGGGCCACCAATAAAGACCATCAATTGCCGCATTTGTTCCAAGATCGCATAATGAAGTTAGCCCTGGCCTGCGGTGCACGTTACCCTCCTCATCAACAATGCAGTCCTGAAGTGCAGCGGCATAACCCCTAAGACCAACCTCATCTAAGGCTTTGTTAAGTCCAAGATTAATTGGTATTTCTAATTCTTTTATTAATGGGTGTGGCATTTTAGGGTATCTCTTGGGGCTGTTTTAACTGGTTCGCCTTAATTTCGATGGCGTTTGCCAGATCAGTTCTTAATTGATCAATGTCCTTTATTTTTTCTAAAAGCTCCCCTCTTTTTGTTTCTAAATCCTTTACATCGACTACATCAATACGAGGCGGTAAAATAATCTCACCGGTGTTTACATCATGCAATTTGCGATGAAGTTCTGGCTGTGTGCCATCAAGATTAATGCTAACTTTGCCCAATGATTTTAATTCTCGATACTTGGTGAACATCGTGGTTCCTTTCGTCAATTATTTTAAATCCCATTGATTTAATGAGTTGTAAAACACCATTCCCAAAATTTTCTGCGGCAGCCTTTGCTTCTATTGATCTGTTTCTTGCTTCATTTATTCCACCTTGAAGTCCATCAATCGAACCTACAAGTTTGGGTAAAGATTCACACATAACTTGGATACTGCATTTGTATTCCACTTTTCTTAATCCAGTATCAACTTCAGTAATATCCCACGGCTGCCACCAATTACAGTCTTCACATTTTTTTGCAAAACACTTGCCTTTGGGTTTCATTATGCCGTATCCAATTGAAAAAGTTTTCCGACAGATGCGGACGGTCTATAAGTTGTGCCATGATTGTGTGCAGTACCACCGCCAGTACTTTGTACACTATGCGTTGTAGATCCTTGATCTGCCCGATTACCTCCGACATCATTGCCAGCACCATAATTATTCCAACCTGTATAATCATGAGTATGTGCCGGCATTTCATTAATTGTTAAAGTGTGGTCGGGTTGAGTCCATGTTCCTGCTTGACTGCCCCCATTAACATTATAGGCCTGTGAGCCACCAGACACACCGAGAACTGTATCTGCTCCAGTCGTAAGTGCTTTCCATCCTGGAGGCGCAGTGTTGAGATAAAACCATGCAATAGTATTGGAATTTCCGAGCATGAATTTTGCGGCGGCCATACCATTTGTTGGAAAATCAATATTATTACTGCCATCGTTAAATCCTAGCCATGTCGGACGCGCATCTGCGGACAAATCTTGATCAATAGTACTTGTGGATTCAACGGTTAAATTCCCCGATAGATCAAGAGTTCTCGCACCATCATTAACGACAATGCTCAAAATTCTATCTGCGGTTAATGTCTCTGCGGGCTTTAAAACCAAATCATATGACCCACCCTCGTCAAGAATGTGAAGCCCTTCATTGGAAAAGGTCATCGTGTTTGTGCCATAGTTCGTATAAATGGCCGATCCACTGCTATAAAGCATTACATCGCTGTATATGCCATATATGGTAAATGTTGCAGAGCCATCAATGGTTTCACTCCCACTCGCATCGATAATTACATTATTAGCACCGATATTCTTTATGAACAATGGATGTTCCCAGGTCGAAGCAGCATGAAGATTAACAGTCACATCTCCACTGGCCGTATTTACCAGAATAACATCGTCATCCGGGGTCGTAGTGTAGGTACTTATTTTTGTAACAACACTGAAATTGGGATACCGCAATCTCACATTATCCCAGGTATATTTCAAAGCATCTTCAGAGTCATAAATTAAAATCTTGTAAATACCGTCACCATAAAGCTGCGATATGCCGCCTGTACTAAGGGTAACCTCGGAATAAGGGTTGGTTTTTTCCTTTTCGGTCCAGACGTTCTTAGGATTGCTTGTTCCTGCCGCATAAAACTTGGCCTTGCCGCCCGATAATGGAAGACCAGTATCGGGATCGATGAGTCCAGAGAGTAAAAATCCTATTTGTATGGCTCTTGTTGACATTATCGTGTCCTTGCTTTTAAATATACAGAAGTATCTTCCATGTCAAAGCCCTTTGCCGCTTCTTTGAACGCAAGGGCTTTTAGTTCAAACATTTCGGTTGTAACCTTGCCAAACTTAGGAGCAATTAATACCGCAAGATTCCAGGTAATTGCAAGCAGCCATTCCTGCGGAAAATCAGGGTCATTTGCAGCAGCGTCAAAGTCTTCGATTAAAATACGGCATGTAAACTTAATATATTCCTGAACATCATTGTTTGCAGGCCAGACATACATTTTACCGTCTGTTCTAATAGGGTCGTAATAAATCTGGTTTGCGCTTCCAGTTGAATCCTTGTCAGAAAGCCTCATATATTCGTCACGGGATATAATTCTTAGTGGAGTTTCGTATCCTGCGGGTGAGACCTTTCTGGCCTCGACAATCTCTAAAGGCCGTTGAATTTTGGAAGTATAGTTATAGACATGGTTATCTACTGCAACATCGTCTGTAAGGGAGTCTGTCAGGGTCACGGTATTTCCTGATGGTGCACCGTTTACGGTGGTCCACTGCACAGTTCCATCGTCCAATTCTATGCCTATATAGTCCCCGTTTGTGATGTTGTCATCTGAATCAACATCGATTGTACTGTCCCCGGAGGACGCCGCTGTTGCAATTTCGGTCTTATATGCCGTAGAAGCACAATGATCTCCTGTGGGTCCGATGTCATAGGAGTACCCGCCGGATGAGGGAAATAGCGTGCCTTCCACGTTCTTCCACAACCCTATGCCTTCGGCCTGCCATGCCTTTATCATCAGGTTGAGTGTTCTTAAACAGGATGCCTGATCATTAGAATCCACAGTATCCCCACTACCAATAACCGCAATTAATTCCAATGCTTCGGATATGATAGTGCTTCCTGTCAAATTGTAATCATATGAATTAGATGTTGACATTATGTCCAGCTTTCGTTGTTTAGGCCCGGTAAATAAATCGTGTTCCCGCTATCTGCCTTGAACGGAATTGGTGTATTCAAGGTTATCGCTCCCCATGTAGCAGAATCAGCGTCAGAAGCATATAGAATTTCACCGTTTTTATCTATCAAGACCTCACCGTTTTCATCCATCAGGGGTTCTTTGGTATAATCAACAGGGTCGCCATCTATGAATGACCAGTGTGTAGCGCCGTTATTCATAACAATACCAATTGGTTCCTTATCGTTCATCCCTGATGTGGAAGAAACATACACGGTAGTAGTCCAGATTAAAACATTTGCATAAACCGTTGTTTCACCTACCGCTTGTGCAATGGCAGGACGCGCAACGGGTACAGATGTATCATCGGGTATGCTCTCAACAAAGTCCTGCGGATGTCTCGGCTCCCAGCAACCAGGATAATGCACCCATTGCCCCGTCCAATGTTCTCGCATTTCTGACCTGCGGTACTTCCCACCACAGAAATCGCATGTCATCCAATAATCAAGTGGAATATACATTTTTACGCCCTCGGTCTGAACGTAATGGTAATGTTGTAACTATCTCCCGAAGTTGCACCGGATGATGTCAGCATAATATCGCCTGTACCTTCTTCGTTGTTATCAACGATACCACCAACAGGTCGATAATCTAGACAATCGCTATCATTACCGCCGATTACACAGATGGGATCATCAGGCACCCCATCAAATTCCAGCAATATGGATGTAAAGCCGTAGCAGGAAAACTCCACTTTTTCTATAGCCAGCCTTGTTGCTGTATCACCGTTCACGGTTAAGTAGTCCCCGGCAGTAATTTTTCTAACATCCGACTCACCGGTGCCATCGCTTACACAGGTTAAATTGACAACATACCTTTTATGGCCTTTTTGGTTCCCGGCATAATACCCATCCCAATTAGGAGGATAAACGTGTCTTGATGTAACTGTATCTGCCATGATTTACCTCTCTTTCGCACAAAACAGATAATCCACCAGGAGTTGATGGACCTTTGCTTCGCCCGATTTAAAATAAAATGTTGGCCCAACTACAGACACAGGGATTGCACTTGGGGTTAAACTACCGGAATCAGTACCATTTACCCATGTATAAATATCCGTGCCGTCATAGTACATGCTCATTGTGTACCAAGTAGCTGTAGCATAAGTAGCTTTTACCGTTACATTGTCAAAAGAATCGTTCTCACCACAGATAAGGTCGATGTCGGTGTCAGCGTCAGGGCTATACCATCCGATACCGTCATCGAATGTGCGAGTTGTACCTGCGGTTGCAAAGAAGTTCGCTCCTGTCTGGTAGCTTGCGAGGCCAAGGAATAATTCGTTTTGCTCAATATTTCCAGCGGTATGGGTAATTTCAAACCTGACCTCCATTAGAAATTTCTTGTCGGAAGTCAATACCCATCCAGGTGATATTGTCTGAATCAACCCGCTCTCATTATCGGCAGCGGTGGTTACAACCTTTAAACAGCCATTGGGCGAGTCTGAATCGGTCACAATAGAAACCGTGCCGTTTGCAGAGGCCACAACCGAAAGGCCATTTTCAGTAACGCTTGTGTTGTTGATAGAGGTTGTATTGAATAGTGGACCGACAAAATCCTCAAAATACATAACCCATTTGGTAGGATCTGCGTAAGGCAGGGCGCCTAAAGGATCGCCGGAAGAAACTGTCGCAATGCCGTTAAGAAATCTTTTTGGTGTTCCCATTTTGTTCTCCTAAGAACGCCTGATTAAATCCAGGCGCTCGGTTTGACGAGCGTTCTTAGAAAGAATCTGCTCTCTTGTGTTAGTATGAACCGGCCTTAAAACCCTAAATGTATCAGATTCCAGCCAGTCTAAAAGCTCATTTAATTTATCATTGTCATTTAAGTCTTCGGTTTTCATTACAAATATAGAAGCAGGGTATATTTTCCTGACCTCATGCTCTAAAAACCGGTATCTTCTTACAGTTTTTACAATCGCGTCTTTGGTTTGACCGGGCGAATCGTAAGGATACCCTTTCCAGTCGTTATGCTCAAAACTTTGGAGCTTCGGGTTCATGTATGACCAGAAAGACTCTATGACCTTGTCATCATCCCGAACAATATTAATAGCTTTTGCGTTCGGTATTTTCCGAAGGATAAGGTCGAGATAATTAATCCAGTAATATCCAATATCACCTATAACCCGACCTTTCCTTCCGAGAAATTTACGGATTGCAATTTCTGTATCCGTAAAGGCTTGATACCACCCCAAGGGTACTTGCTCATGTGACACCTCCCAACCCGACTGAAGATCGAGAAATGCCGCAAGGCTTTGAGTTCCACAACGGCCAGTACCAAAACCAACAATAACTTTGGTTACGTCCATGCAGTAGCAGTTCCAGGCCAAGCAATACTTGAAGTATTGTCCTGGTCAACACCGTGACAATCAATACAATAAGACACCGTTAAGGCAGATGCCGGGACCGTATTGTTTTTGTTACTGCCGTATCTTTCACCAACAAACACCCCAACTGTTGAGCCATCGATAGCAACACATAGCCCAGTTGTCGTATCAAGGTTAATCATCAGATTATCCTTAAATAAAGGTGTGCCGGTCAAAGCCGTAGCATCACAATCAAAAATAGCTGCCGTAGCAGCCATTACAATAGAGTTGCCAACAACGGTCATATCTACACACTCACCGGCAGTAAACACCAAACTTTCAGTACCACTTCCAGTATAAAGTTTAACCTCGTTGTTAATGAACGCAAAATAACTTGCGCCGGCAGCAAGGTTTACACCTTCTTCAAGTTCTTTAGCTGCGGATGCGTCAGTCCATCTACAATTCTGGATCGTAAAATAGTCGCCGTCCGCCGATACATCGAACGCACCATCGACATTAGCATAGTTGTTATATAGCCAAAGATTGCTGAAGGTTACGTTCGCAGCAGTTACATCTACATCAGCCGTGTCTGCGGTATCCCACACAATCTTAGCCTGCTTGCTTCCACAACCAGTTCCGAGTATGGTTACGCCAGCAACGTCACAAGTCAAATCACCAGCAGCGCTGATGTTTTCGATATGACCCGGCTTCACCATAATTATGTCACCCCTATTAGCAACACACCTGCTCATGCAGGAATCAATAGAAGTGTCTGGGTTCTTAAAAGTACCCCTTCCCGGAGAGCTTGCGTTCTCATCTACCCAAAACACGTTCCCGGGGTTTGCCATGTATAAAGGAACGCCACGAATTGTAATCCCGTGATTAAAACCACCAGGATAATGTGACATCCTCGGTAAAATTGTTGCCATAAAATCCTCCTATAGAACCCCTATGGGGTGGCCCTATATTTCAAGGGCCAAAACCCTATAGTTCGTATTTGTTAAGCTCCACCGCCGTTAGATACTACGCCACGATAATCACTCCATCCAAAGCTGTAATAATCATACGTAAACGCCTTTAGATTTTGCGTATCATGATCATTGTCCTGCTTCAGATCAAAGCTATAACGCTGATAATGCTTCATGCTGTCGGGACAATTAGTCCTGATGAAGAACGCATCCGAATCACTAAAATAATGATTCAGTTTAATGCCATCAGGAAACGCATTAGTTGACCTTAAAACATTGGTGGCATTATTCGCAGTATCGTTCTGCAAAGTGCTCTTGAGAATGCGATTTGCCTCGAACCAATCGCTCCTATGGACATGAACACTTCGAGGCATAAGACCGATTTTCAGTCCTGCATCATCGGTCATGCCAGCAATCATGATCCACATATCCTCAAGGGCCGCCTCGGAAATATCAGCGGCAGGATCGAGCTTATTGCTCTGATCCCCGATTGCAGATGGATGGTCGGTAGCGCAAAGGGTTTTACCATCGCCACCGGTGTACCCAGCGGTGTGAGCACGGTTATAGACATTAGCAGCAACATTCTCTTTGGTCTGGCGCTTAGAAAAACCAAGAGCCTTCGCGCGAGACGAAGCCACCTTTTTATACAGGTTGTTTAATCTTTCCTCGAACGTTACAATAAAACCTAAAGAATAGGCCACATGCACATATCGAGAAACATAACCCTGCACCTGTCCAGTATAAGTTGTGGGTTTGCCCTGTTCTTTAATGGGCATTAATCCAAAACCTTTTAACTGAACATCCTCTTCCCAGGCCTGCTCGGAACTGAAAGTTTCAAACAGGTCTTTATATTCTTCGGGATGTTCGCCATAGCCAACGCCGAACCACGCTTTAACTCCGGGCCACATCGCTTTCATTGTGTTCAGGTAAAGTCGCTAATTTTACCCCGCCTTTCGGCTGCTGCATGTTACCATGCAGATCGGACTATATCTTTATCCTGACAATTCAGGATAGGTGCCGCTTCCACCCGCTTGGGTGTACTTCCTTTCGGAATAGTCTCTGAAGGTTTTTAGAAGCATAAAATTTTTGTGCTTCTAAACTTCCCTGCTGATTGTCCTTTTTAGGATTTTCCAGCAATTCAACACCTGTTTACTTACAAGTTGCCTTGTAAGGCCCCTAAGCTACTAAGGGTGCGACCCTGTAAAAATAGGTGTAGTCATAAAGCCCCCCTTTTATGCGCCCGTAACGCCAAGGTATTTACCCGTAGCGTTCTCTTGTGTATTAAGCAGCACTTCCCAGATCGCATTATCCCCAAGCTCATTGTCAGGCATACTTGCAATGCCCACAATAAGCAGGGTGTTGGACTGGTCAGCAGACGGCCCGGTTGTCGTGCCTTCGTCAAGATTAAAGCCCGACAGTCCGGTCGTAGTATCCCCGCTTGAAGTTGCGATAAGCACGGCATTCGCACCTATCCAATTCTTAGAGGGAGTTCCACCACCGTCACCCCTGACATGGTAAACCACTGTAGGATCACAGCAAACATGGGCAATCCTTTCTGTAGAAGCGGGATTATACTGTTTAGTGAGATCGCTATACAGCGGATCAAAACTAACGATTACACCCCAGATAATGGTGCCGTCAGTTCCACCAGACTTATTAATTGTTATATATTTTCCAGTCGTATCCCTTTCCGCCGTAGTCGGTGAAATCAGGACAGGATCGCCAATAAACAACGCTGTTGCGTAAGACGAGGAAATATAACAAGGAACCGTAGCACCATTCCAGGGAGCACCGTTTATATGGCGTGCTGGTCTTAAACCAAACGCACCAGATGGATTAGCCATTTTCAATACTCCTTTAAATAGTTATGGTGTTAGTTTTGTTTCAACTCTGATACCGGAGGACGGAACATACCGTTTATTTTCCGGTCTATCCTGAAACTTCCCTCCGTATATCTGCTCATCAATTTTATCTAATTCCCTATTTTTCTTTGCCTGGTCCTCATCGTACAATTCCTGGGGTATTCTCATTAAAACACCCTTAATTTCCGTGCCGTCATCGTTCGTGCCTACAGTTCCACCGGACATCGGGTCATCAACCACCTCATACCCTGCGGCCCTGGCCCTCTGGATTCTTCCGGGTTCTTTACGCCAGTTATCGTTGAACACCCGGTAATGGTATCCATCATCCGGGGAGGGCTTAAATCGCCTTTGCGGACTCCCGAACGGCACTCTTTCCTGTCTTTCCTCTTTATTTTTAGGGCGGCATTTCATCTGATGCCCCCGCAATTGCTGAAGTGTGTCAAACTCCGCTTCATTGCAATATTCGCACTTATATTTTCCCTGTGTGTTCATTATTCCTCCTCGAAGTATGATTTTACATAATCTTCTTTTGATTTAAACAACCCTTCATTTACCCATATATCACACTGCGCTTTTGCGTCAGCCGGAAGGTCGTTATAAGTCTTGCTTTTCGGCTTTGTCTGTGTAGCTCTTTGTGTGCTTGAATCAACCATCGATGCTTTCTCCCTGTTAGGATTTGAAAATTTATGAGGAAACGCGTCTTTAACTTTTTGTTCGACTGTTTTTAAAACCTGCTCGTAGGGCATATCAGGACTTTCCTGGTCAATTACGTTCAGATAAGAATTGGCAAACAATGTTAAGTCCTCATCCTTTAAATACCAGTCATTATTCCGATGCCATTCCGCAAATTGGGCTGGCGTTTGGGCTTTTGCATTTTCCGGCTCTTTAACCTTAATGGGTTCCGGGGGCTGGAGAGCCTCTTTTTTTTCCTCAAGCTCTGCCCATTTTTCAGTATTACCCTCTGCGACAGCCTCCATCTGTTGTTTCTTTAATTCCAGTTTTGCTTTTTCATACTCCTTCTGACTAATCTTTTCGCTCATCTTCAGGAGCTTCTCGGTAGTCTCTTTCTGGCTCTCGATGGTAGATTTTAAATTCATGATTTCAGACTCATACTTGCTCATCTGACTTCTCATGATCGGCATAAGTTCATCGGCTCTTTTGACATATTCCTCAGCCGTTCGCCATCGAGACTTATCCCCCTTAAATTCTTCCTCTGGAATCCAACCCATTGTTTTTGCCCTCTCTATTATTTCCGGGGCAACCTCTGGAGCAACCTCCCCCTGCAATTCCTTAGTTTCGTTTCCTTCTTCCATTTTTTACCTCCTGTGTCTGGCAACAAAAAAGGGATAAAGTGAACAGTAAAAGCTATATTTGTTCTACTGTGGACGCGTCCACTCCATCCCTTTAATGCTGTCCTTTGGCAGCCACTCCAAAGTTAGCCGGTTATTATTCCTCTATAATTGCACAAACATCCTTATCATTACAAAGCCTATACTTTTCTCTCTCGCCGTTATCCTCAATCGTTATTAGACTACCAGCATAACGATTAAATATAACTTTGTCGCCTATTTTTGGAACAGGACCAGGCAGTTTGTCAAAAAACCCCTCGCCCACCGCCATAATTTCTCCGCGATCAACAGCGTATTGCTGTCTGTCACGGGTATGGTCAGGGATAAATATCCCCCCCGCACTTCTATCATCCACTTTTTCGGGTTTTATCAGCACCTTATACTCTACTGGTTTAACTTTCATGTCCTATCTCCTATTCTGCAATATCCTCGAATTCCATGTTTAACAAATCGTCAAGTTCCTGGTATCTTCCTACTGCCTGTCCGTAATATTCATGCGACAAATTCATACATGCCCCATTTGCAAGCTGGTGGGCAATTTTATCCTGCCGTTCCTTCAGGACTTGAAACAGTTCCCTTGTTACCGGGTCTGCCTTCCATCGTCCCCAGTCCTCTTCGTTGATTTCCATATTCCGCTTTAAACCCCTCAAGTAATAGTTTTAAATGTTCCCTATAAATATCAAGCTGTTGCCCTGCCTCTTGCGCTTCAGCCTTTGCAATGTGCTCCTCTGCCTGCGCTACAAGTTTAGCGATCTTAGCGTTTCTTTCCTCGCTCTCAAATCCAAACTTCATGACTTCAAACTCGAACTTGGCTTTTTCCAGTTCTAGCTTTTGCATTTCTACCTGAATTTTTGGATCGATCGGAGGTGGAGGCGCCTGTAAAAGTTTTTCTGGTTCGGGTTCCTGCATAGCCTCGGCAAAACGTTTATTGATTTCAGCGTCATTAAATCCCTGCCCCTTCATGCTCATCCATATTTGACCCTTGATTAGCTTTTGAGTGTTTGTGGTTTCATTCGGATCTGCAACCGGTAAAACATCACAGGTATCAGGGTTGTAATCGTCTTTCGGAATAGCCATTTGTGTATCAAGAACGGTAAAATAATTTACAGGCTTAAGATACTGGCTGTTCAAAAGAAATAATTTCTTATATTCGCTCTTAAAGGCCCTATAAAGCCGTTTATGAATAGATGAGAAAACCTTTAACCCTTGCTCTATTCTTGCCAGAGTTGTAGTGGGACGCTCGGCCTCGTTGCTCTGAGCGCCGGTTAAAATCTCGGTCACAGAAGATAGCTTCTCACCGGCCTGCACCATAAATCCCAACAAGTTAAACAACACTAAAGACGGTTCCTTTACAGGCAGCGGAAAAATGTTTTTTCTTAAATCATCTCCTGTAAATCCAACCGGTTTCCACTCGCCAGGTGAAAACTCAAGGTTGCCGCCGCCGCGGCCACGGCCAAGTTGAATGCCCTTGCCCAAGAATCCACCGTTAAGGTTATAAAGCGTGCCGCTGTCTAATAACTGGTTGATTGTTGTGTTGATGGTTTTGTTGATGGGGGACAATAACCCGCCAAACCCCATATCATAAATACTGCCGGAAATTGATGGGAGAAAAGCAAATTTGGTAAAATACTGATCGGGGGCAATCTTTAATATTCTGCCCTTATACGTACGCTCTATGCTTTTAACCCCAAACCTTGCTACAATACGTGCTATTTGTTTGGTATCTTTATGGAAAGTGATGATATAGGGTTCTTTGTACCCGTCATCATCAAGATCGTACCATGTGTGCTGTTCGAGAAATATATGTTCCTGGTCGGGATCCCTTGCCACAATCTCTTGATCTTCGGCTTTAGTGCTTGACGGTGTGCCGTAGTCCTTGTTTAGAAATATATTCGCCCTGATTCTTTCTTCAATTTCGTTCGGGTATAATGTAAAGGTGTCTGTAATTCTTGGCGCTGTCGCCATGTTTTTAGCGTAATAATTTATAACAATGTCGCTCGCCCTTTTAAACTCGCTTACGTTGCGCTGAAGGTTGCCGGAAAAATAAGTCTTTTTAAAGGCACAACCGATAATGGGTATGTAAGTCAGCAGTTTATCGGTGTCCTCTTCCCATTCTTCCATTTCATTTAAGCATTGATAAGACATGTGCTGCCCGATTCTCTGCGCTCTTTGCGCTTTCAATCCTTGAGGGTCTTCACCAATAACAAGACCTTTTACAACATCTGGGCCTTTTACAAAATTCGGGTACGCCCTTGCGGCAAACTGGATTGATCCGATGCCTATAAGGGGATATTTGACATTCGCGGCGTTCTGAAACGGAAAGTTTTTTTCTTCCCAGACCTGCTCAGCCAGTTCCATAGCTTCTTTATTCTTCTTTTCCCAACCGCTGCGGCTTTCTTTATCAATATCATACCCCGTATCAACAGCCGTTGCAATATCGGCAAGGGTTTCATCGTCCAATATTCGGGCAATGTTAATATTGTTAACAAGTTTTTCGATGTCTTTCATCCCAACCTCAATTTATTATTTTCATATCGGGCACAACGATTTTTGACTGTCTTTGCTTTACAATGGTATGAATAACGGCCTGTTCCGCCTTGCACATTATCTCCCGGAACATCAGGAAATTGTGGAACGGGCCAGTAACTTGAACAGAACCATCCCCCTTCGCTGTTATTGTGAGCTCGGCAACGATTTTTTTTGCGCCCTTTCTGAGCTTTTTTGCCTTTTTTTGACTCATCCCCAAATATCCTTCCGTACTTTTGCCTATATTTATGATTGGTTGTCTTGTGATTTCTACACATTAAGTTCTCAGCCATTTTAATACCCCGTTATTGCGTCTCTACCCATATAAGCATATCTGGGTTCGTCATATTCAAAAAATGGCGCGGGTTCTTCCCACTTGGTGTTTAATAAGCAAAGACGATACAGGTTTTCCATCATATCATCTTCGTCCTTGGAAACCTTTTGGGTGTTTTCGTCCCACATATAACCCTCGATTTCCCGGATTGTTCTTATTAAATCGTTAAAAAAGAATATCGAGGGCTTCTTGTTCGGCCCCATCAAGTGTTTTTTCACCTCAAGGATGCCTTGCTCCTTATCCTTGGTCGCGGTCTCAAGAATAATACCTTTACCCATTAAAATCCTTGAAATAATCTCGTACATCGATTCAGGGTTGTTAGAATCACCTTTTGCTAACGGGTCTATAATTACCCTGTTTACACGATAAGAGTGGTAGTTGACCGACCTTAAAATAGCTTCCGCTATCCATTTCGCGTCCCCATGATCCCAGATTTCCTCGCAAACATACCTGTCATTGCGAGGATCGGTCGCAATAAATAAAATCGCCTGCTTCTTACGAGGATGCACATCAATTGCAATATCAACCATCCAATCAAGCGGTATCTGAAACCGTTCAACCAAATGAGTCTTGCGATTATACTGAGGATAAATCAAGCCCGACATGTAAGACGGTATGCCGTGAATACGGGCCTCGATCTCATCTTCGTTCAGCAAAGACTTGTATTGCTCAACACCCTCTTCGTTAATCCCGTACCCGACATTAGACCAAATATCGCCGGTTACGTTAAAAACAGACGGGTCGGGCCGACCATCATCTAAGGTTTTCTTGATAACCTCTCTGTCAACCCAGGCCTCCTTTAAAAGAGTCATACAAAACAACTCCCTGCCGTTCCGGTCTATCAACCCCCTCGCATTCGCAACCCTGACATCGCGCTTGGGCGGCTCATCATAGCAATTACTTACCTGCATGCATTCACAGATAAAATTATGATTACCTTCAATAGTAAGGTCATAAACCCGTGCAACCCCGGCAGGTTCAACAGATTTAACCTTGTGATATTGTATGCCGCGACGATGATTTTTTTGGCCTGGCATTAAATTGCTTCTGGCTTCAACTCCCCATGAGCAACGATTTATTTTACCCAAATACCGTTGATTAGCACCCTCAAGAGCAACCGCCAAATTTTTTCCAGGTACAAACTGCAATAAATCAATAAGCCTGGCGACAGATCCGCTTTTGGAAATATTTAAAAACCATTGATCTCGCCAAACACCAACCTTTTGACTTTTCTTAAACTGTATAGTAGAATGAATGCCCAAACTTCTTAAAAGTTTGTGAAAATCTCGTACCAATCTTTCAGACGTCGAACCATAGCCAATACAACTTTTTATTGCCCACCCATCAGTTGCCAATAATCCCTTAATAAATTCGATCTTTTCGTCTTTACAAAGAGTAAAAATCTCATCAGGAATAAACTTTTCGTAAGCTTTTTTCCCAGTCAATCCCAACTTATTAAGCAACTGATACAAAATCCCATTAGAAGGCTGAATTTCATAATCATACTTTTTGCAATGCACTAATTTATAACCATTTAGTAAACCATCCCTAACATAATCCAAAAATTCATCGCTTGCAGATGCAAGAAAAACCCTCTTTTTATCACTCCACCCATCCCCAATCCACGCACCAACAAAAAACAACAAGAATTTAAAAAGTTTATAAAAGTCGTTTCGGTTGGTGTCGTCTATTTCAACTAATGGGCAATAAACTTTGTCACCACCTGTTAATCTGCAAGCGGCCTTTTTCTTGTCTCGCGGGTTGTTATTTTTATTAGCTCGAATATAAATTTCATGATCTGGCGTACAAAGCAGTGTGATCCCACCACGCAAAACAACCCTAACAATTTTTTTGAACCCATTATCAATGACATTTAAGACCTTATGTTTACTGCGAACATGACCACCGCAAGTAGTCCATACTTCTTCGCCAACACATATATCCTTAATAGGCTTCCAAATCCCATTACCCATTAAAACACGCTGGTTTTCCTCAATACATACCAAATCACCAGACCACCCCTCGTGAAGCGCGCTCTCCTGTAAATTGCTCATGATTTCAAGGGTAGAACCAGTTTTTTCATCCGTCCATAAGGCCTCTACGCCCTGGTTGTTCTTTTTCGTCTTTAACTTCCGGCTCTTAGGCCACCATTTCCATAACTCTGGAATCAAAACAGATTTTACATGCTTTTCCCAGTCCTGACCTATAATCCGTACCTTGCGAGGCTCGGTATGCCTAAAATGTAGCTTGGTGTTGTTCCACAAAAACTTGCCAAACATAACACTAAAACCAATCAGGGTCAGCAAAACTGTTTTGCCAATCCTGTTAGCTCCCGTGTATGTGAAAACCTTTAAGTTAGGATTTAACCAAGCATCTAATAACTCGGCCTGCAACGGATTCGGCCCAGGATTCGGCGGCGTGTCAAAAAACTCTATCCTGTTTGACTGCCGATACGATTGAATCTGTAACTGAAGCTCCGCACGCTTACGTGCTAACTTCTCATACTCGGCTGATTCCTCCTTGGTCGGCTTCTTCATAAAAATATTACATCTCGAAAACCCCGTTCTTTAGGGCGGGGTAGTTGATTCACTTATTTCCATTTTGGAAACAACTCATTTCTGCTTCTTTGATTTTTTCCTCCAACCGCCACCCTTCTTCCTCACATATCCAGTGGATTCTGCGCAAACTGCGTACGGGTTAACCTTCTTCTTGCGCTTTCGGCTCTGTGACCTGACCTTCTTAACACACCTGTCTAATTTCTTCGGCATCTTTACCCCCGCTTCTTCGATTTCCCACCCTTGGGCATGGGCCGGAAAAATGGGTCGGATTTAATGGGCTTCGCCTTCTTTTCCACCTTTTTTACCCCCCGCTTTTCCAAAACAGGCCAAACAGGAATTACACCGCTGTCCTCTCCACCAGCACGATGCCAACGCATATGATCAGAATGATCCTTAAATACCATTAAATTCGATACCTCGTTGTTCAAGGTGTTTCCATCAATATGATGCACTACATGACCCTCTGCTAATGGGAAAAATTCCTTGACAACCCTCCGAGCCTCACGCTGACCATTACGATTCTCAGTGTATCCAAGATTGTGAAGGGCTTCGTAATAACACTTGGAACTGCAATAATTTAACCGAGTATTCCGAATCTGATACCGATGCCTCCGAAAAACCTCACCACAACCCTTACAAACTACCTCCCACTTGCACTTCCCCGTGTCAATACCACGAGCATTTAACCACTTCTTGACCGCCTGCCTCGTAACTCCAAAAAAATCCCCAATCATCTGTAAACTCTGTAAATCCTTGAACCATAACTCAATCGCCCTGTCATCTATCTTCGCCATAATATACGCCCTCCCTGTCTTTCTATGGAGCATATACCAAGGTTTACAAAAAGTCAACATAAAGTTTACACTCAAGGGTGACCCTTTTTAAAATTTTCGTACAGGGAGATGGATATATACACATACTACACCCTACCGTATACCCCCCCTACCCCATTGAATACACCAAAGAGACTCCTTTTTGGTCCAAATCTATCAGTATCCCCAATCATATCCGTACCATACACAAAGGTTGACATAATCAACGTCTTGTAAGGTATATTATGTAAACTTTCGTCATCCTGCATACTTAATAATATCCTATACTTACGCTCTTGTAACGGATTGAGCTATTATCCAGGCAATGAGCACCCTATATCTTGTGGTTTTGGCCCGGTTTCTAGGGCGCTATTGCCCTGGTCGTCCAGAACATCTTGGGGTTCAATACCGTATTTTTCTTCAAACTTTTCCATCCTTCGGCGCACCATCTCTTCGGCCTTAACTAGGTCTGCATACGCTATGTTTTCGGTAGACTGGCCGCGCTCTAACCTCTCTTTATCATAGAGAATTCCGAAGCACGTAATACGTTGGACAGGTGACATCTTTTTTATGTCAGCCGGAGTGAGTGCACTTAGTAATTGTAGCTGGTAATAAGCCAGGAGGTCGGCCCTATGTTCCTTATACTTTTTCAGGCCATTAGGTTGTATATTAAGGTGTTGTAATCGTTTTGAGAGTGTGGATTTAGCTATGCCAAGATGTCTTGATGCTTCGGAGAGTGACATGCCGCGCACAGCGACAGCTTCGATGACCTGGTCGGCGGATATTCCTTTCGGTGATGTTAGTGCCATTAGAGAGTTTTAATAATCTCGTTAACCGTGTTTTGCTGAGTGGTTAACGCCCGCGGTAGTACCGCTAGATACGGTTAGCGGTTGCGGGCGTTGCCCCTGCTATTTAATTCCCCGGTATTTTTATTCCTCTGTTTTTATCAGGCTTACGTTGTTACTTGGATTGTTGGTCCGAGTATCCGTCTCATCCGCGACATGATCCGGCCAGCTGTTTATCCTCGATCCCTGGTGCGTTTTCCAACCGGGGCTGCCAGGGTTATCTTTGGGATCCGTATCAGATCCACAGAGTATTTTCATTATATTTTATTTTGATACCATATCTTGTGTTTGTTGTATATCATAGCACAATTATGGCTGTCAAGGGTTCTTTTATATAATTATGTAATATTAAGCTTTTTTACTCGATATCTGAATGTTCTAAATGATATTCCAAGTAATTGTGCAGCTTTTTGTTTGTGTCCACCCGTCAAATCTAACGCTCTCTTAATATAATTTATTTGGATATCATTTATCATTTCATCTAAATCAATTCCACCAGTAATCATTTCCTCATTTGATGTATATTCTACATCAAAATCTGGGTCCGAATTTTCAAATATAAAGTTTTTTATTTCTGCAGAGGGCCTGAACCATTCTCCGCGTATCAAATACTTTTTAAATTTTCTATGTAATTCTTTTTCTTTATTAATATTACCCTCCATTACACCTATGAGTGTTAATAGTTCTGGAGACCCTACCTGTAATTCACCCATACGATC
Source organism: Deltaproteobacteria bacterium (assembly GCA_019308645.1). The sequence continues at coordinate 12,744 of JAFDHR010000002.1, read as the reverse complement.
TTTAATATTATTTTTACTATAACCAATCTTTATTGCACCTTTTTTTCCCGATCGAATAAAATAAATCATTATTTAACCTCCACCATATAACTTTTTAAGAATACACTGACATTGGGTGACCATTTTTGACATCCGTATTTATTTTAATAGTTTACCTGCCATTATTATATGTTTATTATATACATGCCTGACATTATTTGTCAATAAAAATCGCCATAAATGACCTTGTTTTTTTAAGAGGTTTTTATGTTTATAATGATTTAAGGGGTTTATCTGTCTTGGCACGATATTTGCTGTATTGAATAGGCAAATGAAAATGACCATGCAAAACACAGGAGGTAACAAAATGACCAATCATCCAAAAACAGGTGGCGAATGGGACCGCCACATTGAAACATTAGACGTTAAAGACATCACAAGGTATGTAGAGGCCCTGGAAGTTTTGAAGGATTGGAAAGAATTCAAGGCCGCTTTTGGCTGGACCTTGATGTTTTGTCTTATCCCCAGTCTGGCATACAATAAACAAAAAAAAGGAGAGGAAAATGGTTAAAGGTTCAATGTTAACATACACTGGAGAGGATACAGTATTGTTAAAACATGGCAAACAATATCGACTTAAACTTGATGTTTCGGACGAAATTGTTTGCATTTATACTTCTGGCTTATTTTATACATGGATTAATATAGATGAAACAGATTTGCTGGATTAAAACCATGAATATAAAACACAGGAGGGATTAAGACATGAGAAATAAATATCAGGGTATATGCCACGACTGTGAAATAACAGTACCCGCAAAAGAAGGGATTCTTGAACGTCACGGCAGAAAATGGATTGTCTGGTGTCAAGACTGTTACGATCGGTCAGACAATTCCAGTTATGAAGATCGGGCCTGCGGAGATCGGGCGTATGAGGACGCCTGCGCCAGGGCTTGCGGGTTTTATTATTAGGCATTAACCGCCGGGAGCAATCCCGGCACATCACAGGAGGGATTAATTATGGAAAAAAGTACATATTTTGAATGCAACGATAACAATGACATCCATATTCTCACCGACAGCCCGGAAGGGCTAGTGGTGACAGAACTGGGAGGATACGAGGTCATTCTCCCAGGGTTGACCAGGGAGCGCATTAACAATGATAGGCATCATCCGGTACTTATTAACGCGTTATCAAATCTCTATTAGACCACAAAATTGTAATACAACCCGGTCAAGGGGAACGCTGGCCGGGAATAAAAGCCCTAAGCCAGGGCAAGGGAGGTAAAATGGATAGAATAGTTAACATGACCCCTCATCCGATTATTATATTGGATGAGGAAGATCAGGAGATTGCCCGATTTGAAAGTGTTGGACAGATCCGGTTGGCGGTCGAAACGGTTCCGGCCGCCGAAATCGATGGGATCAAAACTTCTGTCACCAATCCCGGCGGATGTTGTGCGGGATGAGACCGGCAGAATTGTCGGCTGCCGATCACTGGGGAGGTGAGTGAATATGGATGCTAAAATGATCCAAACATGGCGAACGTTTTTTAAAAAAATGGCGCATTGCCGAATAATCGGGATGCGCCGTTTTTATAATGGGGGGAGAAATGAAAACAATAAGGGAGTTTATGTCGGCTGATCGCTATGTTTTTGATTTTGGCCTGTGTTCAACGAAAAATGGTTTTGCCCAGGTCGATACTTCCCAGGACGCCAGTTATTTTGGAACCTGGGCAAACCCTGAACGCTTGATAATTATTAACTATTGCGAGGGTGATGTTACTACCCAGATCGCTGACAATAAAGCTGAGTTTGCCGAGGAGATCCGTAAAATTAAAGCCTGGCATGAAGAAATGGAAATGAAGTTTCTCGGCATTGATCCGGGGTTTAGTAAATCTCTTGCCGCGAAATTCCGCGATTTAGGGTTGGCCGATCTATTACATTAACATGTCAAAGAGCCTTCCTATATATCCCATTTGGGAGGCTCTTTGTCAAGCAAAAAAGGAGGTTAAGGTAATGATTAATACCATTCAAAAAATTAACATTAATGACACCTGTTACATCTGCAGGCAACGCCCGGTAAAATACCGGATATCATTCACGGATAGGGAAGCAACGGTTAATCTATGTGTATGTGATCGTTGTATTGAGTTGTCGAGAGAGAAAATGCTTGAATCAATTCATTAAGGTATCTCTTTTTGGGTATAGGAACCTTTTTATTGAGATAGTCCTATTTTTTAGGTCTTCTCAAAAACAAACTAAATAAACGGAAAATTGTATTGTAACCTGGTCCAAAACGAAGAAAACTACCAAAAACTCCGTGCGTTTGTCAGTGTATTTATCTTTCCAGGCTCAATATTTCATCTTTTCCTATAAGACCAGATCTTTTGTGCCGTTTTTGCAAGGGCGGTTCCTGTGGTAGTAACCAATGCTGAGAGAACGTATCCAGACCTAATCTGCCGGCTGCTACTCTCGTGCGTGGCTCCAGTAACGTCATGGCAGCTTGACCGAGAGCACCATATCTCCGGCAAATAAAAAAGCCACCTGCAAATTAATACAGATGGCTCTTTAGGATTCGGACAGCGACAAGACCTAACGGCGAGGCTCCACTTCTCAGTGGACTGCCCGAAAATGCAATACTATTTTTAACCGTTAAACTTGTCATGGCTTATGTGTAAACCACGACATATAGTGTTGTCAAGTTTTTTCTTCACATTTTTTTCTTATTTTTCATAAGGACAACGGGCACAGTTCACACGCATCGATAGTAATTGCCATGTCCCCGTCAATACATCGATAATAGCAAATTTTATTCAGTCCTGTGACTCTTTCGCCGGTTAGAAAGCAGCCGGTCGCCAGCGCAATGGATGTACTCAAAAAAAAAATAATTGCCGCGATAACTAATTTTTTCATAATGCCTCCTTTGTGTATATGTGTGTGTGTATATGCCTTGATGTGAAAAAACCCCAGGAAAAGCCTCTCAGCGCGTTTAAGAGGCTTTTTAGGCAAGGTCTTGCATATCTTTACAGCTGCACCTGATTACTTCGCACGTCCACAAAAAAAACCGCTAAGGCAAATGCCTGCCAAATATCCTTACGAAATCCATAAAAAAAGCCCGGCTTTTTTTTTATGCCCTTACCTAAATTACGCGTTCCATACGCAAACCTGTCAGCCAACGCTTGGATAATATTAGAGTCTTTGGCCCGGCTGTCATGACATATATGCAATTTCACCTCCAGTCTCGGCACCAGCCAAAAATCACCATGCCAAGCTTGGCAAAATCGGCCTGTCCAGAACACCGTGTCGAAAACCGTAGCACCGACTGGCATCCCGTACGATCGTACTTGTTCGATAGCCAGATTTTTAGGAGCTCCCCCGACCAAATTTACCAAATCAAGCACAGTCTCATTATCTTCTATGCCAAATGCTTCAATATTTTCCCCATCCCACTGAACATATGCCGATTCGACAGGACCGGGGTCTATTGCTAGTACCCGGATTGCTTTTTGCGCGGGTGTTTTTTTTATTTGCATAACCCCCTCTTTTCACAAAGCATATCCTCAAGCATAGAAAAATCCAGCTTATCATTTTCATCCGCAGTCAATAACCAAAGGTTCTCAAAGTGCATACCCATTTTTAATTTACGGTTTTCGGCCTGCAACAACTCGTTTTTTTGAGATAATTGACGTATTGTTGCGTTTTTTCCCGGGACATGCCAAAAAGAGTCATACACCCCGATAACACAAAATATCATTATCGCAGCACTCAATAATATCAACGCAAATCCGATTAATTTCCAACCCGCTTCATCGTTCATCATCCTTAACCTCCTGTTTATTGTGTTTTTACCTGGGAAAAGAACAATAAGGATTTTCTTATTGCTTTTTCCGGCTTAATCATCTTTTTGAATTCTCCCCCATCCTCTGGGATTGCTTATTTGCGAACCATGACGGATTTTAAACATCGTGACCTTTCCGTTCGGATTGTCTTCGGGGTTTCTAAAATTTTTAGCATCGGTTATTTTTGCAACCCCCTTGTCTAATGATAAATAAAGACGCGCTACTTCTGCCGATCTCCAAGAGCCCAGGCCAACTTCCTGCCCGGGATTTTTTTGCAACGCCACAATCCCAATGGCACCCCCTAAATTGTCGTGTATGTTCTTCAATTCTCTACCTATCGCGTAAAACTCGTCATGGACTTCAAGAAAATCGATTATATTTAAATAGTTCGGGCCTTTGAAAACAACATCGCCAAAGTTGCTGGCCCTGCGATATGCTTTGAAATTCCAATCGTCAATATTTACATCATAGAAATTATTAAGCCTCCGGTGGAGCTCATTCTCTCCCATCTCAGAGTTGAAATACCGGACGTCCCACCTGAATCTATTTTCCTTAATAATATTTAATAATAAGGCGGTTTTACCTGCTGACTTTGCGCCAGCGACAATAATTAGATTACCGTCAAATATCTCGACCATGTCGCTTAAATTAAATGGCAGCCAGATATCTACAGACTCGCCATGAGCATTTACATAGTCCATTTCTTCAAGCTCGGATTCTTTCTTTTTATAGACGGCCCTTCTGTTTGGATGCCGAATTAAATGCCCGGTTTTTACAAGCGTTTCGCATTTCCTGGTGTAATGAGAAAAATACGCCGGATCATTGGTTAAATCTCTAAGAGAAAACCAGCCAGGAGCTTCGTTAACCCATTCCAACATTTCCCAGATTTCAATATCTCGACTAGTCACTTTTCACTATCTGGATAGACAATTTTTTGATATTTTTCTGGATTCCACTTTTTATCGTTTCTGGTCCATTGATAAAAAGCCGCTGTCCAATCGTTAAACTTATTTCCTTTAGCAGTGTGATAATTGCAAAAATCTTCAAAAAGGTGTTTAGCCCTTCCGTTATTTCCGCCTTGATCTTCAACATAATTTTTCATTTTGTCGGTAAGGAAAATATTGGAAGGAATTTTAGTTTTTATTTTAAATTTAAACTCTGGGCATATATCTGTCTCTGTCTCTGTCTCTGTCTCTGTCTCTGTCTCTGTGTACAGTTCTGTACCATTCTGTACAGATTTGTACGAATTATCAAAAATAAGAAATTCAAGTTGTAAATATTTTTTAATATCAGGTTCTTGTGAAAGCCCACATTTTCGTTGGATAAAGGAAGGATCGTTAGGTATGTGATTGTCGATTTGGGACGCTAAAAGCCATATTTTAACTAATGCGCCAAATTCTGCATCCGTTAATTGTTCAAATTTATAATCCATTAAAAGTGTCCGATAAACTTTAATCCACTTCGGCTCCCTGTCTTTATAATGTTGAAAATCTTCCCAATTCTTAACCTTTAAGTATTGCAACACAACCTCCAAAATACAAAAGCCTCTTGGAACATGCTCGGCTGTGATACCGCCCTTAACCTTACGATTAAGGGATTCCAAAAGGCTTTTCTGTTTTGCAAGTATTTATCATATTCACTATTTAGCATGCACCTATTAAAACCCATATTTCCGATCATGTCAAGGATTTTCCGCTTCCAGGCAATATTTGCACGCCGCCGGAACATGGAGATGGCCCATAATTTTACTGCCTGCATCGATCAGGGGCACATGGGGAGATTGTTCCTCAAACTCCGATCTTTTGCGGTATTTGCCACAATACGGGCAACGGCAATTCCCCCTATCGTCCCTTATCGATAGTTCCTGCATTACGGATAGTTTGGATAGTGTCATTCCGTATCTCCTCTAACGATATTTTGTTCAACGCCTCGATCAAAGACCTTGGCGTTTTCTCTGATTTGCAAGTTAAAAACCCCTCAGCTATCTTTTGCTTTCGGGTTTTTTTCCGGCGTTTTAGCTTTGTTCCCATAATTTCCCCATAAACACATTTGCCCTGGATCTGTTTTGTCTAAAAGTGTTTGTGAAAATAGCGTTTTGTTTATTTCTTCTCGAACTTTTTTATTATAATCAATCCATTTTTCTGCTTTTCGATAAATTTTCCTATCTATTTCAAAACCATAGGCCTTCCGGTTAAGATTTTCTGCTGCTATTATTGTCGATCCACTCCCAGCCACAGGATCGGCTACTACATCACCCTCATCCGTAAAAATATTTATTAATTTTTCGAGCAAAGGTATTGGTTTTTGAGTGGGATGGATTTTTTCATATAACGGGCTGGTATTTTTATCCTTTTCCCAATCAATTATATTAAATATCATTTTTCCATTGTTGTTGAATTTTGGGAGTTTATCTCTAAACAATAATAAGCCATATTCAGCGTTATTTACAATTCTCATATTTGCCTTTAGGACTTGCGCGCTAAAATTCTTTCTAAAAATTAAATTTATATATTTCTTTATATCATACCGTTTTGCAAGTTCAATTAATCCGTGTTGCTGCTCAAACGAGCAAAAGATTATCATTGCAGGCGCACAACCCTTTTTTTTAGGCTCCTTTCTCATCATCTTACTGCAAAAATGCATAAATTCAGCAGAATTGAAATTTTCATCAGTTGCGAAAAACTTCTTGCCGGCAAGATCACTTTCGCCTTTTGAGTTATCTCCGTCAATATACCATGCCGGGTTGGAGCCATATGCATTTATGCCAATATTGTATGGGATGTCGGCAATAATTAATTGTGCTTTCGGAAGATTATATCTCTTAAAATTTTGATAATGATCCCGTATTAACATGTCAAATATAAAACTTTCCCTAAAGACTTAGCAATCTCAATCTCGGCTTTTATGCCTTCAGATCTTTCCCATCCAGGTAAACACAAAACACGGATCTCATCACAACTACTAAGAATCCAGAGGTCCTGCTCTAGCCAAAAATCATTATCACAGGGGTCAACTCGACAATATTTAGAAATTGGAACAGAATGACTTAAAGGACTGAAAACTAAATATCCAGACTCCATTAATTCAGCGGCCTTCCTGTTCACCTGTTCAACTCTCCACTCCCTTACTTTCGGGTCTGGATGGCTGTATGGACATGCTAGATAGATTTTCTTTTTCATGTTCCTCTTTCAACGGCTTCCCCGGTCTGATCTCTCGGCAATCGCACCTGTCCACAGGATTAAGATATCGAAGTCAGCATTTGCGGAAATATTTTGGGGCCATAGCGTTTAATCTTTTGTCAACTCGCAAATATATCGGTACAAATGCTTACCTGGGATTCTATTGTTTTGCAAATCATAGATGTAACGTTCGGTTACACCTAATTTTTCTGCAACGGCTTTTCGCGTGCCGAAAACCTTAACCAGTTGATTTATTTTAGTTTTTACGGTTCTTGGTTTCATAATTCAAATACTAACATGAAAAGTTTTCAAAAGTCAAGAAAAAAATATATGAAAAAAGTTCTTGACATGCGCATATGGTTTGTGATTATAATAGCCCAAACTTCAATTATGAGAAAATTTGGAAATCAAATGCGCCACATCATCTTAATTATTCTAATCATCATTTATCTTACATCCTGCGCTGGTTACCCCGGTCACCACAATTATCGTTCATGGACACGGACAGAAAAAATTATGCTTGCTGGTTCATGGGTTGCTGCTGGTCTGGACTATTATACATCCGAAAGGGCATTTGATACCCCTGAGAACCACGAATTAAATCCGGTTATAGGAGATCATCCCACAGACACAGAACTTGCTGTAGCCCTGCTGACTTCTCAGATAGTGGTAACTATTATGGCTCATTGTTTTCCGAAATGGCGCAAGTGGTTATTGGGGGGGAAAGCAGCGATCAATTCGGCGTGTGTTTGGAATAATTACAACCTTATAAAGGATTAGCCATGCTCGGCTCAACCCGAATCCAATACGAACTAAAAGAGAAATTGAAAGAGATTGCTGAATTGAAACGCCATCTTTCTAAATATAATCCCGATTCTTCGGCCATCCGCAATGGACGCAAAGGTTTCGGGATAAGCCACGACCCAAAAGCAACGCCGATCAATCATAAAAATTAAGCGGGTCAGTCTTTCGGGAATGGCAAAGGGAGGCTACGATCTTTTAAAAGGAGGTGATTTGTTACCGGCAAAGGCAAATATGATCTGCCAAACCGGGAGCCGCTTAAATAGGCTGTGGTTAGCCTCGGCGTAGTCTGCCGGTCAAAATCGGCGGCTCCCACTTCACAAAGGATTAATCATGCAAACTTTAATCGATATAATATTGGAATTTATTATCATGGTTGGCGTGGTCTGCGTATCGGCTCTGCTGGCTATATTGATTGGGGGATGAAATGGAGTTTTATCTGGAAAGAAATAATAAGGATAGGGAGATGATAGAATTTTATACAACGAGAAAAAGTGGGAAAACCTATGTCTGGGGAATGTTCCATAGTGATTTTCTTTACGAAGGATCGGTCGCGCAAGATATTCTTGACCAGTTAGAAGATGGTCCGGTCAAAGTAAAATTGGAGATGATTAGATGAATGTCACAATACCAATAGAATTGGAATTTGAGATTGAATTTAATGTCATAAAAGAAGAGCCCAGGACCTGGGATTATCCCGGTCATCCCGCTGAGGTAGAAATTTGTGCCATTAAATATAACGGTCATACAATTCCAGATGACATGGCTGATGAGATTATAAGAGACAACGAAGACGATATAGTTCAATGTTGTTGGGATGAGATTAAAGAATAGGGAGAAGGAATATGGCACGTCCAAAGGGAGGATACCGGCTCAAAGATGGTACGAGAGTGCCGGGTGTAACCACCATAATAGGTAGATTTAAGGATTCTGGCGGCCTTTTATGGTGGGCGTTTGAGCAAGGCCAAAAGTTTGAGCGCGGTGAAATATCCGGGCTTTATGAAAAACGGGATCAAGCTGCCGAAGCCGGTACGCTCTGCCATGATATGGTAGAGGCCCATATTAGAAAATGGGAAATGCCGGATTTGGAAAAATACGATCCTGAGTTGGTGTTATTAGCGCAGCAAGGATTTGAGAATTACATCCGATGGGAAAAAACCACCAATATTGAAGTGGTCGAAACCGAAAAGTCTTTGGTGTCTGAAAGATATGGATTTGGCGGTACTCTCGATGCAATTATGGCAAGCGGCCAGCTTGCCCTTGGAGATTGGAAAACAAGCTCTTCCGGGCCTTTTATCGATTGGTTATTACAATTAGCCGCCTATGCCATTTTATGGGAAGAAAATCATCCGAACCGCCCCATTAATGGTGGTTTTTATTTATGTAGATTTAGCAAAAACAATGGGGATTTTTTTCATTATCATTGGTCTGAACTTGAAACCGCAAAAAAAATGTTTCTTTTGTTTTTGGAGGCATATGAACTTGCTAAACAACTTAAAAAGCGGCTATGATCCTAATAGAATGCCGTCAAAGGGCAAAAAGGTTAATGTTTCAGAATGTATTAAGCTCTATAATTCTGGTCTTTCTATGAACGAAGTTGGAAGGCGCTTAGGACATCATCATGGTGTTATAAAATATCATCTCATAAGAAACGGAATTAAGATTCGAGATCGGGCATCTTCAAACAGAAAGCCCGTATCATCCGAAATTCTGGGGAAAATGTATAGTGCTGGAATGTCTGCTGTTGAAATAGCAAAATTTTTTGATCTTACATATCAGTGTGTTTATGATCGACTTGCTGAGATTGGGGTAAAAACCAGAACAAGAAGTGAACAAATTAAAATAATGATTAAACGCGGAACTTATAAAGTTCCAAAAGGGAAGAATCATTCAAGATGGAATGGCGGTATTACAATAAGTAAAGATGGTTATCGCTCGATTAGAATTGATGGGAAATATATTAGGGAACACCGATATGTTTGGGAAAAGCATAATGGAGTGTTGCCAAAAAATTGGATAGTCCATCATATTAATGGTGATAAATTAGACAATAGAATTGAAAATTTAGCGGCAATGTCTCGAAAACAACATTCTCCAAAATCAATTATAGAACCATTTAGAAGGAGAGTTAAAGAGCTGGAGAAAGAAATTAAAAAATTAAAGAAAAGGGTGAGATAATGGAACAAATAGCCAAAGCATTTAATAAGTTTCAGAACAGCCTGCCAGAAGTTAAGTTAGACGCTACCGTCAAGGTCCAAACAAAAAAAGGCGGGTCATACGATTTTAAATACGCTACTCTTGCCAATATTATCAAAACAGCACTCCCGGTACTCGTAAAAAACGGCCTCTCGTTCTCTCAGACCTTCGAGAATGGGTCTTTATGCACAACCCTATATCACATATCAGGTGAAAAAATAAAGTCCAGTATTCCCCTTGATTTGTCTAATGCCACCATGCAGGAGATTGGCTCAAGAATATCATACCTGAAACGGTATAGTCTGTCTGCTCTTCTCGGTATTGTGGCCGAGGAAGATGATGACGCTAATATTGCCGATGGTAACGCGTATCAAACACAAAGGCCCGAACAAAGCGGTAAAGTAAAAAGTGATAAGCCAAAAAGCAGCGAAACAAAATCAGAAAATGAAATGACCGTAAAACAATGGGATTTCATAAAAAAACTTGGGCAAGAAAAAGAGCTCACGGAAAAAGAGCTTGTGGATATGATTAAATGGCTTGCGAACCGGGAAGGGCTTGACCCTCGACATTGGAAGATAGCCAAGATGCTGATTCCTCTGGAAAATTTTGAGACTGTCTTCACGCAATATTGCGAATGGCATTCTGAAAGGAATAATGACGATCAATATCCTTTTTGAAAGTGTTATTTTTTCTTGACACCACAACATATAGTATGGTTTAATTTGGGTATCATGTTGGGACATATAATAAAAAAGCATAAACGAATTGAGTACCCTGGATCGGTGACGACCAGGAACCCTGTGTCCGGGTGCATGACGTACTCGATAATCAAAGCCTACCAGATGACGGCCAGGAAGACTGAGCCCGATGGTGGGCTTTCTTATTTTATAGCCATACGCATACATACCCAAATTAGACTCCAAGGGGAAGGCAGGAGCACCGCCTGACTCAGCGGTCCAATAAGATAGAGTTCCCAGAATATGTGTACCCGTGCTTGATTCGGGGACATAGTGAGAGTGAAAACTAGTGGCAAGTTTTCTGTGCGGTAAAGCAAGACCTGGGCGTAATTTCTCACTATGACGACCAAACGATGCCGACCGATGTGGGCATGGTCAAATCCCTCCAGAGGTCTATTATTGACCTGGGGGGGATAACTCCCTTCACTCAACCTTACTCAATGGGCATGGGTTGTCTTTAATAAAGAGAAGGGATCTAAAAAACATCTTAGGGAAAACACATCATGATCGAAATCAAGGAAGAACCCATTAACCCCAAGACCTGGTATCAGGAATGGCGCAAGAAAAAATTAAACAGTTGGAAGGAATGGAATGCATATAATTCTAAGAAAGACGCTAACAGGGTTAATACCAGCAGACCCGAAAACAGACGAGTGGTACCGAAAAATCCAATTAGGCTCAACGGTCCATTCTGATTTCAAGCAAATGCGAAATGCGGCCTTTCATAGAAAGCTATTTGCTCTGTTTAATCTTGCCTATGATTATTGGCAACCTGGTGAAGTTTCAAGTAAATACGGCATACCGGAAAAGAACTTTGATCGCTTCAGGAAAGATCTGACCATACTAGCCGGACATTACCACAGCGTAGTTCGACTGGATGGTACCGTAAGAATCGAAGCCGACTCTTTATCTTTCGGGTCCATGTCTCAGGAAACCTTCAATAATTTATATCAAAACATACTGGATGTCATAATGAAGCGGATACCCGTATTAAGCAATATGACAGAAGACGAGATCAACGAGTTGGTAGAAAAAGTATTATCATTTACATAGGATATCACAATGCATAACTTTCAAAAACGCAAAAGATATAAGAATGAAAAATATCTTAGATTCATACGGTCAAAGGGGTGTGTAATATGCGGCCATCCTGCCGTTGCCCATCACGAGCAAGTAACGGGACGCGGGATGGGCATCAAGTCGTCAGACTACGAAACCATACCCTTATGCGGGAAATGCCATGAGGCAAGGCATAGACTCGGCAAAGACACCTTTTGGCAAGGTTACGACATCGAAAAGTTAATTATTGAATATCTCACCGAGCATATTCATTGGGTTTTGATTGGCGAAAAGTTTTCTGTTTATTAACACTGTTAGTTCTTTGAGGTAAAAATGAAAAACGAATACGAGTATGCAAGGGATTTGGCTATATGTTTGTGGAAAACACATTACAAAACCGATTCGCCAAAGTGGGAGCCTTGTGATGATTTAATGGGAGTTCTTACACAAATAGATAATATGATAGTAGGACTAACAAGGCGTTCCACTTTGACCGCAAAAGCGGAGCGGCTATTTCGTAAATTGATAAACCGAGTTCGCTTTTGCGACAAGTGAACTCAATGTTAGCAAAGGACTATCAGGATGAAATATAGTTATAGCGCGCACGTAACCTTTATTTATTGTTGCCGTTCTTGTAAAAAATGGCATGCTTCATATTTTGATCATAAGGCAAGTTGTCCTTATTGTAATAGTGACAAATTAGTACATAGCAGTACTGTTGATCCTGCCGCCATAATCACACGCTTTCTAAATAATGATTTGTCTGTGTTAGAGGATTGCACAAAAATTGCTAACAAGTCGCTCAACTTGACGCTAAAAGACGGCGCAAGTTAGCTCTACGTTATGCCCTAAACGTTAGGAGGTTCAATATGAATAGAATAAAAATACTTGAAAAAGCGTACTTAAAAGCAAGGAACAGTGCCGCTGGACTAACAAATTTCTGTGAAGAAAG
>JAFDHR010000485.1 GCA_019308645.1 Deltaproteobacteria bacterium | reverse complement strand
AAGTAAAAATAATCTGATCCTTCCGAATAAGAGGGTACTCTGATTCAAGGGGTTCTTTGACCTTCAGGATCATATCCGCCTTTTCCCAGATTGAGTCACTGTCATTAATTACTGTGGCTCCGGCCTTTCTATATTCCTTATCCAAGATTCCACTTCCCACCCCTGCTCCCTTTTCAATCAAAACCTTATGTCCATGAGCCACAAAGGCTGAGACTCCTGCAGGAGTTATGGCCACACGAAGCTCTTCTTCCTTGATTTCCTTTGGAATGCCGATGATCATGATTCCTCCCTTAAAAAATTGTTAGTGTCAGAATCTTGAAAGTGACAGCAGTAAACCGCCTGTTTCAAGACACTCTATGCTCAAATCGAATATGGTCATCTTAGCAACCCGACCGAGAAGGCCAGAAGGAATTGTCCGGTATAATACATAGGCAGTCCAATAAGTCGATTAAGGAATTCCTTCCCTAAAAAGCGGTCCCTGGCCACGAATATGTCGGAAAAGTAAAAGCTGAAAGCGCCGGCAAAAACCATGATCCGTCCAGGCCGAGCCAGATTAGAATCACCGAGGACAGACCAAGCCCCGGTAACCATTATGGTAATAATAATTACGTAAAGCACAACCGGTGCCTTCATTGACCCCAAATGGGGCCTGAGCCAGAAATAGACCCAGACACTGATTACCAGCATGGTGAGGAACCCCACCCACATCCACTGATTTGACCAGGCCACATAGAAAAAACCAAAGATGTAAAAAATGTTCCCAATCAAGAAAAAGATTAGACCAAAAAGGAACATCATTTTCTGAGGTAAGGCCAAAAAAATGTCTCCACCCAGACAGAATGTTAATCCTACCAGAAGACAATAGTAATACATAGAGATCGGATGGGGCTGGACCAGGGCTGCAATGACGAACAACAAGGAAAGAACAGTTTTGGTCAACAGCAGGCCCTTTTGATTGACCCTGTTTTCGTAATAAAGGAGGCCAGGAAGCAGAATTGCTGCCAGAACAATGATCATGGTATTTAGCATGATTTGTCCCCAATCTCGCCCTGAGATAGGATTGCGAAACGTTGCATTATTTTTTTAACTATCGTTATTCAGGTGATCTGTCAAGGAATTTGCTCTTTATCAAAAACTCTTCTTTTTTTTATGATTCGGGAAAATACCTCTTTTAAAGGATTTTATAAGTGAAAATAAGAGTGCAGAAAAATCATCAAAGGCATGGTGCTTGCTGTTTAAAAGTTAGGCAGTATAAAAAAATGAAGCTCCCTGCAGCACACGCGGTGCAGGGTATTCTGGCGAAGGCGAATAAACTTTTTGCAATAAAGAAATGTTCTTTCTTGCCTGTCTGCTGTGTTTTCCACATTTCACATAGCCATTGGGACCGAAATGTTGTTTTTATGTGCTATAAGATTTAACCCTACACCACTTCCAATAATCAGACAAGCCCCGGCCAAAAAATTCAATGACAGGGTATCGTCGAAGAGGATAACTCCAGCGATCCCTGCATAAACAACCTCCGACATCAAAATTACACTACCTTCTGAGGCCTTGCAAAATTTGAATCCCTGGTTCATGAATACCTGAGCAACCAAGAAAATTACAGCGAGTAAAACCAAAAGAGAGGATTGTTCTAAATCCGGAAGTTTGAACTTTATGATAAAAAAAGGAAACGAGATTATTCCCCCAACAATGCAAAAGTAAAAATAAATGATCAAAGGGCCATTGGTTTTTCTGAGTTTTCGGATCAAAACTATGGTAAAACCAGCAAAGCATCCTGCCAGGAGCCCGAACATATGACCAATGGTATAGGTATGAGAGCTTGGGTTGATGAAAATGTATATACCGATCATACCTACTAAAGTAAGCATAATTTCTAATCTCTTAAATCGCTCCTTCAGGAGAAAAAAAGCGAAAAGGGTGGCAAAAAGGGGGAAGGTATAAAAAAGTACCATGGCATTTGAAAGAGGGATCATTGCAATCGCTTTAAGGAGGCAGAAGAATGCCAGTGTCCCAGTAAATCCTCTTAACAGAAGAACCCTAATAGAGTTACCTATGAGAGACTGACCACTTGATTTAAGCATGGGCCAGAGAATAAGTGCACCTATCAGAAAGCGAACGAAGGCGATTTGAATCACCCCAAGGGACGGAGATATAAACTTTATGATAATATCAGTGATGGCGAAAAAAAACGCTGATAAAATCATTGCCATAAATCCGCTTTCCAAAAATATCCTAAACATCATTGCCATCTCAGTCTTTAGGCGTCAAACAAAACAAAGC
>JAFDHR010000484.1 GCA_019308645.1 Deltaproteobacteria bacterium | reverse complement strand
TGTTTGAAATCCAATTATTAGAATCTAGCAAATAATTTTTATTAACAGGGCCAATTTTCTCGGAAGTTTCATCCGTTACTAAGAATTCATCATTTCCAACAATACCTTCAAACAACTGATCATAGGGTCCTTCTGACAAAACACTTCTTATATAATTCTCAACTGTAGCGATATTCATACAACACACTTCTTTTTTCATTGGCTCTCTTTTGGGATGTTTTTCTAATGGCATAATATACTGGATGCAATTGAAGGGTTAAAAAATCTACTAAAAGCAAGCGGTGATCTTTCAAAAGGGGGAATATCAGGATTAAAAAATGTTCAGAAAGTATTCGTCCCTGTCAATTGAGGTATAGGTAGCAATATCTGGTAAATTTAATGATCTTCTTGCAAAATTAAATACCTTATCATAGTCGAAGTAAATCCCCATCTTCTGGTAGTACCTCTCTAAAATCCTCTTTGGTCTGAATTCTCTAAACTGACAGGGGATTGAAAGGGTTGGAATACCGGCTTGCTTAATCACTTTTTGGATACTGTTGCTATTGTGCTTTATGAGGGGTCTAAAAACTGTGTAGCCCTCCTTCATCTGAAGCAAAGGATAAAATCTCTGGGCTGTTTCCATAAATCTCTTATTATTTCCAGAACCTACAGAATTTGAAAAAAGATCATCCACGATATGTTCTATGGAATAGCTGACAATATCCCAGAGACTATAGCCTGTTACAAGGACAAGACTTTCCCAATCATCAACCATGTCCCCCAATATAGTCTTCAGCATCTTTTTTCGTAGCATCTGGCATTTGAGACATGGATTAATCTCATTTCTTATATAGTCATCTGCCTTACCCAAATCATGCCACTGTATATCTATGCCTCTTCTATGCCAATAGGATTCGATCCTTTTCTTTTCCGTGCCTGGGTATCTGTGAACCGGGTAAGCTCCGGCATGTGCTGAAAAATCAAACCCAAATTCCTTTTTCGCCCTTAAGATAAAATCCATAGCCAGAGATGAATCCTTGCCACCAGAAAATAACATCAGTACATTCTTATTATAGAAGGCCTCCAGTGTTGATTTGTATTCTTCCTTCCATTGATGATATTCTATGGCTGGGTTCATGCCTGTTTCTATTAGGATAAGGGATGAGAGATCGTTATACGAGGAGATCTGTTACTCAAACGCATTAAGCTTTCTTGATTAATCTTTACACCAAGTCCTGGTCCATCAAGGGGTCCTGCCTCACCACCCGGCCCGAAAGATACATCCTCTATAGTAGTGTTTTCTTTTAACATGAATCTATCATAGGAACCGTCATAGTATACGGCATCCTTACAGAGGAGGCATAGTGCTCTACCCGCAGCAGAAAGAATACCCGACTCACCGAGTGTACACCCGATTTGAAAAGATAGCCCGCTGCTACGAATCCGCTCGATCATCCTAAGTGACCTTCGAAAACCGCCACTTCTACTTAATTTTACATTGATCATGTTGTAATAGCCATCTTTGATTATTCTTTCTAAATCTTCTAAGGTGCATACCGTCTCACAGGCCATTAGAGTCACCCCATAACTCTTCATCAATCCTACAAATTCTATGAAACCTGGATCAAGGTAGCTAATGGGCTCTTCCACAATCTTAACCTTGTGCTTTTTAATAAGCGGTATATGCTTAAAAGCAAGATCACGATCCCAAACACCGTTTGGGTCTATCCTTAGATCGTAGTCATCTCCAAACACCCGCTTGACTGTTTCAACAGCTTCTCTATTTTTTTCAAAATCTCTATCCATTTTAATTCGTAATTGATTAATTTTTAGTTTCCTGATCAATCCACAGAGCTCCATAATTCTCAGTTTATTGCCGAGAGGAATTGCTGCACCATAATACACCGTGCTCGTGTAGAAATCCTTAAGGAAATAATCTGTTATTGCTTTATTTTGGCTCTTGCCCAGGGCATCCAAAAGAGCCATCTCACCAGCGCAAATTGCTGCATTATCTTCTTTTCCTTTAGGTAGACTGTCTATGAAATCCCATATTTGTGAAACATTATCCAGTTTCCAGGGAAAAGAATCCTTCTGTACGAAGCGACTGGCACTTTTGGCCGCGCTTTCCTGTGTCTCGCCGGTGACAAATTGTATAGGTGCACCCTCACCGTATCCCTTTATTTCTCCCTTGTCGGCAACTACCTCGACAACAATATTATTTGCAGAAGACCCTTTTTTACGGGAAATAGAAAAATCGCCTACAAACGGGAGGGAGACTCTATGGATAGTAACCTTATTGATTTTCATGAG
>JAFDHR010000483.1 GCA_019308645.1 Deltaproteobacteria bacterium | reverse complement strand
AAAATGCTGTACAGGTAGGCCCATCACCTTATCAACAGCTCACAGCTGGTGAACAAGATCGAGGGCGTCGACCGAAAAAACTGTAACGAGAGCGAAGTGGATACCCCCTTGCTGGAAAATGGAACTCACAAGATCTTCAGTTCCCAGTGATTCTGGCAGAAGAATAGTGACGGTAAACCACCTGGGTTCAGCCCCGGTAGTGGCAATATCGTTTGCATTGACCATAACACTGTAGTATCCAATCTCACTGGTAGCAAATGTGATAGGGTCAGTGGTAACTATAAGGGCCTTTTCACCCATGTCTATCGCCGCTGCGTCCTCTCCAATTTTCGGGCCTACAAGAATTGTGTGATCCCTTACAGGGTATCGGTTGAGCAGTTTGTGAAGAATATTAATATCCAGTTTTCCGGTTGGCAACACCCTGCGCTTCATAATATTCACTCCTTGAAAATAATACCAGTGATGGCTGTGGCATCGTCTAATATGTAATCAGCTCCTGCTCCCATCAAACCCAAGCGTGTTATTTTGCCCGTCAATACTCCCGCGGTTTTCATACCCATTCGTTTCCCCCCTTCAATATCCATGAGGTGGTCTCCAACCATGAGACAATATGCAGGATTATTCACCTCCATCTTTTTCAAGGCCAGGATCAGGTGATCTGGATGTGGCTTGACCTGGCTCACATAATCCCTTGGAAGGTACGCATCAGAAAAATTCTCAATGTCCGGAAAAACCATTTTTACAGCTTTATCACAGTTCCTGGTGATAATAGCAATCTTGATCCCTCGTTTCCTTAGCATCTTGAGCATAGCTGTTACTCCTGGTATGATTTGGCCTTTTTTCGCTGCCATGACCTCATGCTCGGCAACAATCTCAAGCGCCGTATGGTAAAATGCCGGCCCTTCATAGGGACTCTTTTCTGAGATACGCTTTGTGACCTCATCAATCATCTCTAATACGTATAATCCCTTTAGGGATCTCAAATCGATATCGTAAGCAACCAAGAGCTGCTCTATCTCCTGACGTATCTGGTCAAAGTTGATATTTAACCACACCAATGTTCCGTCATAATCGAAAATCACTGTTTGTATGTCCATGTCCACTCCTTTCGCGGCGACAAATAGTATGGGTCATTTTAACACCTCAAATTTTTCAGATCAACATTTTGCAATAGGTTTTGGCCACCTCCAATCAACAACTTCCTGGCTTATAATGGAATCGAACACTTCCTTTTTGTTATCGCTATAACCAAAAAAAATGTAAACTTTTAAGAAAAAGTAAAATAAAATTATATAAAAGTGGGTATTTTATTCTCATATTCCCGTTATCTTTTTTGCTGATTTTCTGGTTAAGCGCAAGTACATGAAGTTTTTGATACAAATAACCGGACCTGGCTGGTTTCTGTTCTGGCATAAGTTTTGCCACATTAATTACTTTGCCTTTTTTAACCGTTAACCTGGATTGGGGCGGGTGTCCGCACTAAAAAATGTATGCTAAATTGTATCATTTTTTTCCTTTGACACACAAGGCCCATCTCCCTATACTGCCCGCACTCAACAGGAGACGGTTATCAATCAATGAATATTTTATGATTGCCTGCTTTTACTTTTAAGAAAAGAGAGCAATGCAGGGGGAAGGCAGTTTAGACATGATTGGAAACAGTAATGTTATCAAAGAGGGGGGGAGTAATTTTTACGGGTGGATAGCGCTGGCAGGAGCAATGTTAGTGTATTTTACCACCAGTGGTACTTTTTTCTACTCATATGGTGTGTTCCTTCCAGCAATGTGCAGCGAGTATGGCTGGAGCCGGGCCCTCGTGGGCGGCGGGCTCTCCGTAGCTTTGCTGGCATTTGGATTGCCCAGTCCACTGATAGGGGCCTCTATTGCCAGGTTTGGGCCAAGGGCTAATATAGTCTTCGGCAATCTCCTTGTGGCCATAGGGCTAGCCGGAATGTCTATTGCCACGAAGGTATGGCAAATCTATCTCTTTTACGGCATTATGGTGGTACCGTGGTTAATAACTGGTTTATCAGAAAGCGCTCCCTGGGAATGGGGCTGGTTATATCGGCAGGGGGCTTAGGCGGTTTTCTCTTCCCACCCCTGGCAACATGGCTGATTTCCACTTTCGGATTGCATATGGCATGGCTGGCCTTGGCTATAATACAACTCGCCTGCGCCGTGTTGATTGGCGGGCTCATTCTGGTGAGAAACGGACCGGAGGATATGGGGCAGTTACCCGATGGCATATCTAACGCACATGCCAATGAGAAAGAAGAGACGACAGGTAATGGTCCACAGGTCTACCAGAGTTCCATGGATTGGCAAACAAGGCAGGCCATACGAAGTCCTACCACGTGGTTAATCATAACCCTGTGTGCCGCCAACTTTTTGGCTATAGGCACGATGACTGCGCATCAAGTGGCATATCTGAAGGATATAGGTTTTTCTCCCATTGTGGCAGCAATGGCCCTGGGCCTTATTCCGGGAATGAGCATATTAGGAAGGCTGGGGTTTGGCTTTTTAGGGGTTAGGTTTGAAGTGAGGCATTTAGCTATTGCCAGCTTTATTATTCAGGTGGCAGCACTGATAATCCTATTAACCACCAAGACTTTGCTCTTAATTTACATCTACGCTACGCTCTTTGGTATTAGCTATGGGGCATTGGTTGTAGCCCTGCCTACATTCATTGGGGCATACTATGGGCGGACACACTATGCACAAATTCTGGGGCTTATATTTCCACTGGCTATTGTTGCTGAGGCTGCGGGTCCGATAGTTGCCGGGGCTATTAATGACGCTATGGGAACCTATATACCAGCCTTTGTAATAATTACCGGCTTCAGCTCAATTGGGCTATTATGTGCCATTCTGGCTTATCCCCCCACGTCCCCTGAATAGCTAAGGAGAAGGTAAAAGAATATGTTACGTACAGTGGCAAGGAGGGTTTGTAATTTTTACGATGAAGGGCTAAGACCACACGATGGAGTAAAATCTTTTAAGGCCCAATGCACGACACAATATGTATTGTAATAATTTCCCTGCTCTGACTTTACTGCTCATTACGACAATCTGAATTAAGGCTGCCATTAATGGCGAGCTATTGGGCGAAAAATCTGCTTCCCCCTATCAAAATAATCCCTGATAGGAAAAAACCATAGAGGCCAAAATCATGGAGCCCCATAAATTTCCCAATCAGTGCCACCCCACCTCCAGCCACCATGGCTGCAATTGCACCTTCCCTGTTTAGTTTAAGCCTGTGCCTATAAAAACCGAGAAGAATAGGGAAGACGAGCCCGGAGGTATACACTGTATAGCCGAGAAGGAGAGATGAAATAACGCCTTTTAACCGTAATGCAATTATGAGGGAAAATACACCTATCACCACAATAAAGATACGGGAAAGCAAAAGCACTGTTTTCTCCCCTACGTTAGGTTTTAACATAGGCTTTATGATATCAACTGATAAAATCGTACTGGTTGTTAAAAGGCATGTATCTGCTGAAGACATCATCGCAGAAAGAAGTGCGGCAATAATGAGGCCATTCAAACCTATTGGGAAGATATGGTTAATCATTGTGGGAAAAGAGGCCTCAGGGCTGATCTGGGGAAACAGTACCCTTGCAGACATACCTATCAGGGTTATGATAAAGGCAAACGGTATTAACCCCAGTGCCACTGTGATGGTAGCTGTCCTGGCGGTTGTTTTGTCTTTGGAACAGAAAAGCCTGGAATATATATCGGGCCCTACCAAATAGGTTGACCCAACTAAAAACAGATATGTAGCCAGTGACTTCCATGTAAAATATTGGCTTACTGGAAAGGAAAAGTAGTCTCCGCCAAGGGCCTCTCTCATTACAGAAATGCCCCCTACTTGGCCAAGACAAAGGGGAATCGAGGCAAGAATTGCAATAATAATGATCAAGCTCTGTATAGTATCCGTGCGAACAACTGAATGTTGCCCTCCTAATAATGTATATAAAATGAAGACAAAGGCAGTTACAAGCATGAGAACCGATGGCGGGGCCTTTAAAATAACCTCTAATATTTTTCCTGCTGCCACTATCTGGCCTGCAATGATGCCTGTCCATGCGATAACTATCAAACCTGAGGCAAAGAGTTTTGCTTCAGGTCCATACTGGACCTCAAGAATTTCCGGTAAGGTATAAAGAGAATATCCGCGTACCTTTTCCGCTAAAAAGAGGCCCAGAAAAAAAAGGCCAATAGCGCCCACCAGAAGCCACCATGATCCTACCAAACCTTGACTGTAACCCAGGCCTGCCATCCCAATGGTAGAGGAG
>JAFDHR010000482.1 GCA_019308645.1 Deltaproteobacteria bacterium | reverse complement strand
GATTTAGCAGGAGTTAGATCATGCTTGATAACAATGAAATCTTGGAAAACATTACAATTAATGAAGAAATTGCAAAAAAGCTCTTTGAAATCGAGGTGAGCATTCTCTCTGTAAACAATTTTAAAGACCTTTTCGAAAAATTGCTTCTATTAATTGAGGAAAAATTTGGAATCCCTCACGTGTGGATTTCCATCATTAGCGAGAACAATATTTCACATCTTTTAGAAGTATTAGAATCATCAAAATTACTGAAAGAACGCCTGAACATTGTGGAAAGAGCTGTATTCTTAAACCTCGTCAAAGATAAAAAAACTCCAATGTTAGTCAATGCCTATTTGAGGCCTTTTTATAGGCTGCTGCCTAAAAATGAGAAGTACTTTGCCAAGTCACTGGCCATTGTCCCTCTTGTTCTTGACGGGGAGGTGATCGGCAGTTTGAACCTTGGTGATTTTTCAGGCTTCCGCTTTCAACCTAACATGGACACCTTTTTTCTTTCCCAGATCTGTGTGAAGATCTCCATTTGTCTTTCAAACGTCACCGCCCGGGAAAAGCTCAATTACCTTGCGACAAGAGACGCCCTTACCGGTCTTTTTAACCGAAGGGAAATGGAGAACTTATTGGAACGAGAACTAAGTCGGGCTACTCGCTACGGCACTCCTTTATCCTTGTTATTCATTGATTGTGATGGTTTTAAAATGGTGAATGATTCTTATGGTCATAGCTGTGGAGATGCCTTACTCCAGTACTTAGCAAATAAAATAATAGGTATAATCCGAAAAGACGATATAGCTTTCAGGCCTGGCGGTGATGAGTTTGTTATTATTCTGCCCAATCAGACCTCAAATGAAGCAATGAAAGTTTCAGAGCGACTCCATAGCTTTTTTCATAAAAACCCGTTACAATATCAAGATTCTATTATCCCTGTTTCCTTTACCTGTGGGATAGCATCTACCGAAGATCCAGAAATCAAGACCCCTGAAGCTCTTTTAAATAAAGCAGACGAACACCTCTATGAAGCCAAAAGACAAAAAAAGGTGTAGGGATTCGCAATAATTGTATGCATAAGGTATATGGGATAAATGTGGGTAAAAAAGCAGGAGAGTGACAATTGAGTTAAAATGAACTACTCATCAAGGACATGGACAAAGATACATTTCTCTGCTATTCAACAAATCTTGGAAAACCTGCTCAATTGTAGTGTACATCATGTAAAGAAAAATCATTTACTCAAATGGATATAGGCAAATAAATGCAACATCTCTGGATTAAAGACATTAAGGAAAATGCGAAGATTGAAGGAAATTATCTGGTTAAAAGCAAGTCAATTGGTCAAACACGGCAGGGAAATTCATTTCTCACCCTCACCTTAGGTGATAAGACAGGCACAATTGAGACAAGGGTCTGGGATAGGGTTGAGGAGATATCAAACCACTGTAAAGAAGGTAATATTGTTACCATAGCTGGACAGGCAAACACCTATAGGAACCAAATTCAAATCCAGATACATGAGCTAAAACAAAATAAATCCCCTGTCGATCCCACAATCTTTCAGGAATCTACCCCTAAAGATATAGCACACATGTTTTCAGATCTGCAAAAATTGGCTAACCAGATACAAAACATGCATCTTAGAACACTGATAGATTCCTTTATGGCTGATCATCACTTTGTGACACAATTTAAAAAAGCACCAGCAGCAAAAAATTTCCATCATAGTTATCTTGGAGGATTGCTTGAACATACCCTCTCTGTTTCTCAAATGGCAGCAATAGTGAGCGAGCACTATCCTGAGCTCGATTCTGACCTTCTTTTATCCGGGGCGATACTTCACGATATAGGTAAAATTGAAGAGCTTACCTTTGAACCAAACATAGAATACTCGAATAAGGGAAGGCTCCTGGGGCATATTGTTTTAGGAGTAGTGATGGTTGAAGAAAAATTGAAGTCTCTAAAAGACTTCCCTCCTGAGCTTGCTCTTCGCCTTAAACACCTTATCCTGAGCCATCATGGTGAATTTGACTTTGGATCACCAAAAAGGCCTAAATTTTTAGAGGCCTTTGCCCTTCATCTCATAGATGATATGGATGCCAAGATCAATGGATTAAGCAGGCTCCTAAAGGATGACAGGCAAGATGGTTCATGGACAGCCTTTAATAAGTTATTCCAGCGATATTTTTTTAAGGGAGATTCCTCTGCTCAAACAAACAATCAAGGTAAGGATATCGACAGTAAACCGCAAGGACAGGGACATCTCTTTCATGTGGATCTGTAATACAAAAATCTATTCAGCCA
>JAFDHR010000481.1 GCA_019308645.1 Deltaproteobacteria bacterium | reverse complement strand
AGAAGGGCAGGCATTGGAGATAGTGGCTGATAAAAGCAACCTCGACCTCATCTACCTGCTTGCTCCCACCAGCGATGAAGAACGCATCAGCCTCGTGGCGGAGCGGTCTCAGGGATTTATCTACCTGGTATCGGTGACCGGCGTTACCGGCGCCAGAGATATGTTGCCCGATAATTTAACGGCGATTGTTGCCCGCGTCAGAAATCAGACCACCAAACCGCTATGTATCGGCTTCGGGATATCCACCGCGGAACAGGCACAGCAACTGGCCAGAATAGCCGACGGGGTGATTGTGGGCAGCAGGATAATTCAGCTTATTGAATCAGATAGTTCTCTCTCATCGCTAGCCGATTTCACTAGGCAATTGAGGAATGCTCTCAATTATATTAAATAAATGAGAATCAGGCAGGAGGACTGACTAAAAACAGTTCTTGATATACTCTTGTGGCATATGTATCTGTCATACCAGCGAGGAAATCGCTTACTATTTGAGCATCTGACTCAGTGGGTGTGTATTCCATCTCTTCTAGGAATTCGTAAAATACGTCAACGGCTTCGCTACGATATTTACGTTTTCTCTTGGTACCGCGATTTGTTTCCTCACTAACCTCTAAAAAGAAATAGAAAATATCCCATAGCATTTGTTCAATTCGCCTTATTTGACTTGTAATCATTGGACTTTTGTAAATATATCTGGTATTAAAATTTTTCAATGCACACGTAGCATTATATATCGGGTCTGAGAGCACAATAGCATCTATTTCTTTGCTACTATTGAGTATATCGCCTATTATTATGTGAATTATTTCGCGATTAGTACTACCTAAGACATTTCTAATATGTGGTGGTAATTTACTTGAGGGTATGATTCCAACTTGAATAGCATCCTCATAATCCCTACCGATATAAGATATAACGTCAGCGACCCTAACAACACAAGCCTCTAATGTAGCCGGATTTTGACGTCTAGCAGCAGAGGGTTCTACTAATGTAATATCCTTTCTCCTGTTCGGCCGAAGTTTTTGAATGAACTTTTCTCCGCAATGGCAAACAACACCATCACGAACCTCAAAGGTGAGATCGAGAGTATTACCATTGTTTTTAAAGCGGTCTATGACACGTAAGCTTTGGGCTTCATGCTTGAAAACAGGAAGGTGATTGCTTTTATGAAGTCGTTTAATTATTTCTTCGCCTATATGTCCAAAAGGAGGATGCCCAAGGTCATGTGCCAGTGCTATAGCCTCGGCCAAATCGCAATTCAAAGCTAGATGTCTACAGATGGTCTTTGATATGGAGGCAACGTGTAGTGCATGCTCAATCCTAGTGCATAAATGGTCATTTTTTGGAGCATAAAAAACTTGAGCCTTATTTCTTAATCGCCGAAAAGGCCAAGAATGTTGAATACGATGAACGTCCCTTTCGAATTCTGTTCGTTTAGGATCGTCAGTAAGTGGTATTTTCCTGCCCGCAGACTCTGTGCTTTTCTTAGCAAATCTTGATAGAATTTGTTGCTCTATTTGCCTTACGGACTCAAGATATTCCATTATTAAGATTTTATAGTGGTTTATAATTTGTAATTCTTAACCGCGGGAAGTCCTGCTTGATAACGTTCCTGTACATATCTGGAGAAGGCGCAGGAAAGTTCTTCCAAGTCTTTGAAAAGGGTTTGGCCTTTTTCACATACTCCCCACACCATGAGGTTTGGGCGATGAGGTTCATGATCATTTGTACAGTATGCGCGAAAATCTGTTAATAAACCAAATATCTTCTTTCTATGTGCATAAGCATAACCTAATTCAATGCATGTTCCACTATCAACATCTTGTCCATCGAGAAGAGCAATTATAATATCGGCAGAGCTTATTTTATCAACGTCTAAATCGAATATGAAATCACGTGCAGGACCTTTTCCTAGTTCACCACCGTCCCGGTGGGGTAAAAAGAAATTAGAAGAAGGATCTAGAAATGTTTCTCGTGATAGTTTATCAACGATTTTTTCTAAGAATTCTCGTTCAGCTTGTGAAAATAGAGGACCCGCAATATATATCAAAACTCTCAAATCATTCCCCAACATTAAAGCAAAACAATAGTTAGCTTAATTATTCCATATATTAAATCCTTCTGCAAAGAGCAGTTAAATAAATTTTCTTACAAATATTTCAATTAAAAAGAGAGTACTACAAATTCATTTAAGAAAAATTAATAAACGCATATAACAGCAATTATCTTCAATTCACTGGCCTGAACCGCGGCTCTTCAACGGGAGCGGTATTCCGGCCACCATCATAAGCAC
>JAFDHR010000480.1 GCA_019308645.1 Deltaproteobacteria bacterium | reverse complement strand
CTACTGGCAAGTACACGGATGCCATGATAGCTGCTGTTATCAAGGCCGTTGAAGAAGGGCGGGTGTCAATCTCGAAATACACCCACGATGTTCGATCGTCCCTGGATGAAATGAGTGCCGCCTGGAAAGCGTACTATGACAAGCAAGACATAGACGGAAAAATCGCAGTTCAGCAAGCGTGGGAACGACTACAAAAACGATATAAAGGTTATGTCGAAGCGCTGCAAAGGATGGTTGATGATAATGAAATATCCAGAAAAGAAATGGCAGAAACGGCGCTATCATGGTGGGATAAAGAACTCGAAAATTATAAAATAAGCCAAGCAAAGCAAACCACAACCTTGGACAAAGAGCTTGAAAAACGCCAAGCAACCTATCAGAAATTCACAAATGAAATAAAATCAATCGAAGAGAAGCTTGCTGAAGACATTAAGATGCTGCGGCAATCAGAAATGACGGATGCCGAAAAAAATAACGACAACCTCATATCCGCACGTCAGGCACTTGCGGATGCGGTGAAAGCTGTCTCCGAGGCCACCACTACTGAAAAGCTTAAAGAGGCTGCGAAACAGGTGGAGGCCGCAAGAACAGCATACGGCGATATTGTCCGTGCGGCCAATACTGCGTCAACTTTAGAAGTTAAGGCCCAAGAAAAATCAACCGCGTCGAAGAAGGCCATCAAGACCGAAGAGTTGGGGTGGTTTGCGACCAATTGGGAGCTTGCTGCTGCACGGGAACAAATCTGGAATAACGCTGTCATCAAAAACCTGAAGGCAGAACGGGACCTTTACAATAAATGGCACGGAAGAAAAGCGGAAGAGCGGGCCACGGCAGACGAAATCGCTTCCAATAAAATGAAAACTGCCGCTACGGAGGCGTTCGCTGTTATCACCGGGTTACTGGAAACACTTCAAGCCAAATTCACCAAAAAGAACAAGCTCGAGGTTGACACGTCCGATGCTGCATTAGGGCTGTCCGACATCGAAGACAAAGCCATATATGCAGGCGATGAAATAGAAAAACCAAGGACATACGGGAATATTTTTGTTGATGACGAAATAAAACGCCTAAAAAGCATTGAAGACAATGTGACAGTTGCGAACGTTGAGATAGAACGAGAGAAGGTATACGGAAGCATAATAGACGAAAACGGCGTTGTGCATTTCATCAATGACTTAGATGCTCGAGTTGAAGATCTTTCCAGAGACATAGAAAAGAAAAAAGTTCTCAAGGTCGACACGGAACAGCCAGACAAAAACCTTCCGGAAGTAAAGAACGACGTCGTTAGTGTTGGCACAGAGGTTGATAAAAAAAGAAACCTTGACATAGGCACTACAGAAACCATTGAGAAAATTGGGAACGTCGAGAAAGCACTTAAACATGTTGATACAATCACAAAAGACGGTAAAGTCTATGTAGTAGACACCAGACAATCAGTTGAAGATGTTGGCACATTAGAAACATCGGTAGGAAAGGTCGGTACGATCGTAACGGCTGAGAAAACCTACAAGATGGATGCGTCTGGGGCCATCACAAGCTTTGATAATCTGAAAAATAGCGCTGAAGCTGTTAATAAAATTGTAGTTGATGAGCAGGTTTATGTAATAAACACAGACCAATCCAAAACTGACCTTGGAGATTTAGCGACTAACGCTGAAAGAGTTGATTCAATCGTTAGCGAAGGTGTAACCTATGTACTCGACGCCAGCGCAGCACTTACAGACACAGGAGCCTTGAAGTCCAATGCAGAAAGAGTTACCGAAGAAGTCAATAAGGAAAAAATAGTCACAATCAACACGGGACCCGCTGACGCAGCGCTCGATACGACCACTGGGAAGGCTACAACCCTACAAACAACGGTTAAAAAGCCACTTGCCATCACTGCCGATACGACAAAAATAGACACTGCGATAACAGCTTTGGATAAAAGGCTCACAACGTTTACATCAAAGGCTTGGATATCCACGCATACCATCGTAACAAAAGGGTTAGCAGCATTACAACAAGCAATTGGATATCAAAGATCGGTTAATGGCCTACAAACAACTTCAACCCACACCATAACAACAAAAACAAAAGAGGAAAAGCAGGCAGGAGGCCCGGTAGGGTTCGATAGAGGCGGAAAGCTCCAAGGCTACGGAGGTGGCGATACCGTCCCCGCTATGCTGGAAAAGGGTGAATTCGTTATTAGGAAAGAAGCGGTTGAGAAATACGGGTCGGGGTTGTTTGAGAATCTGAATTCCATGGTGGCGGGGATGAAGATCGGTGGGTTCGTTCCAAAGATGCAAATGCCCAAA
>JAFDHR010000479.1 GCA_019308645.1 Deltaproteobacteria bacterium | reverse complement strand
TAATGCCAATGGAAATGACAAATGACTATTGAATATTGACAATTAAAAGTTTTCAATCTTCAATTGAAAATCGTCAATATTAATTACAAATGACCAATGACAAATAACAAATTAGACACTTTATTCACTATTGGGGGTGATCAAGGATGGATAATAAAAGAAAAATAAGAGTTTTAGCTACTAAACCTGGTCTGGATGGCCATGATAGGGGCATAAAGGTTATTGCCAATGCATTAATGGATGCAGGAATGGAGGTAATCTACACCGGTTTAAGGCAGAGCCCTGAACAGATTGTGGAGACATCCATCCAGGAGGATGTAGATGTTGTTGCCTTGAGTATCCTCTCTGGTGCCCATGACTTCCTCTTTCCCAGGATAATGGAATTGTTAAAGGAAAAGGGAGTAGATGATGTATTGGTTATTGGGGGCGGTATTATTCCAGATGAGGATATACCTTCTCTTAAAGAAATAGGAATAGCAGAAGTTTTTGGTCCGGGCACCTACACCGATGATATCGTCACATATATAAAAAATAATCTGAAGCGCTAAAGTAGTATTTTTTACAAGAAAAAGGAATGTAGGCTTTATAAAATGATTTTGGATGAGATTAATTACGAGCAAAGAATTATTATAGATAGTGTAAAGAAGGTTGTAAAGGAGCGGATAGCACCTATTGCAGCTGAGATGGATAAGGAGGCTGTCTTTCGATGGGATATTCTCTTTCAGATATTTCTTCCCCCATCTTATGGTGGACTTGAAGAAGACAAAACCCTTATGTTTTGCCTATGTGTTGAGGAGATAGCAAAGGCATGTGCATCTTCAGCATTGATGCTTATTATTCAGGCAGTTGGTAGTTTTCCTATAATAGTCGCAGGAAATCAAAGCCAGAGGGATCGCTTTTTCCCTCGTCTTTCAAAGGGTGAGGAACTCATCGCCTACCTGGTAACAGAACCTTATGCAGGTTCCGATGTAGCAGGCATTAAGGCTAAAGCAGAAAAGGTAGGCAGTGAATATATCTTAAACGGACATAAGCTCTTTTCAACGAACGGAGGAGTTGCCTCTCTCTATACTGTGTTGGCCAAAACAGGGGAGAAGGAATTAACCTTTTTTATAGTCGAGAGAGATCAGGACGGTATTGTTATTGGAAAGCAAGAGGATAAACTTGGCTTTAGGGCCAGCGATACCTCGGAGGTCATACTTGAGGATGTGAAGGTTTCTGAAGAAAACAGACTTGGGCAAGAAGGGGAGGGCTTTGTCATTGCCATGAAGGACTTTGATATGTCGAGACCAGGCATTGCCGCCCTTGCCCTGGGAATAGCAGAGGCCGCCCTTGATTTTTCCTTTAATTATGCCTGCGAGAGGGAGACATTCGGAAAGGCATTGATTGGACGTCAGGCCATTAGTTTTATGCTTGCAGATGCAGCTATGCAGATAGAGGCGGGCAGAAGCCTTATGATAGAGGCTGCCAAACAGCACGATAGAAAGAAATCGAACATAAAATTGGCATCGATGGCCAAATGCTTCTGTAGTGACATGGCCATGAAGATAACAACAGATGCTGTTCAAATCTTTGGTGGCTATGGGTATATGAAGGATTATCCGGTAGAAAGGCTATTTCGGGATGCAAAGCTGACCCAGATTTTTGAAGGCACTAACCAGATTCAGAGGCTGATTATTGCCAGGGAAATGATAAAGGAAAGGAAATAGATAGTTTCTTTGAGGATGGATGTTTTTCATAACCATGATAGGGACTATCACATAGGTATTTTTCCCTAAAACAAAACTGCACCCATTTATAAATGAGTGTGGTTTTTTTATTTTTGAGTAAGATACCTCATTGAACCAAACGCTTTAAGGAGATAAAATTTTTCTTGACAGGTATTGTAACTATGATGTAGTTACATTATAGCTATATAAACGATAATTAGTGGATGGAGGATGATGTGAGACTCAAGGACAAAGTAGCTTTAGTAACAGGGAGCAGCAGAGGTGTGGGAAGGGCTATTGCCTTGGCATATGCTAAGGAGGGCGCCAGTGTTGTTGTTAATTATACATCTAATCAAAAGGCAGGTGAGGAAGTAGTTGCAGCAATCAAGGAAAAGGGAGGTAGGGCCATTCTCTTTAAGGCTGATGTTGCAAAAGCGGCTGAGGCTGAAGCCTTGGTTCAAAAGGGAATAGAGGAATTTGGTAGCTTAGATATTCTGGTAAATAATGCGGGATTTAGTAGGCCAGCTATGTTACTAAAAATGAGTGAAGATCAATGGGATCAGGTATTAGATATTCATCTGAAGGGTGCTTTTTTGTGTTCTCAGTTTGCTGCGAGGCATATGAAAGAGAAAAACAGAGGAAAGATTATTAACGTAACCTCAGTAGCAGGTATTGTCGGCACAGTAGGTCAAATAAATTATAGCGCTGCCAAGGGCGGGCTCTTAAGTTTCACTAAATCAGCGGCTAGGGAACTGGCGCGGTACAATATATGTGTAAACGTTATATGCTTAGGTATTGTAGCCACAGATATGACCGAAAAGATACGGACGGATGAAAAGCTTAAAGAGATCTATATGAACAGAATACTTCTACAACGCTTTGCTGAACCAGATGACATTTCGCCAGCATTTATTTTTTTAGGGTCCGATGAAAGTAGTTATATTACCGGTCAACTTCTTTGTGTCGATGGTGGATATGGGATGATATAATCACGTAATAAAGTGCCTAAAGTTAAAAGTGCCTAAAGTGCCTAAAGTTAAACAAGTAATGAGTAACCAGTAGCGAGAAAAAACTCAACGAACTCAATAAACCCAAACAACTCGATAAACTCATAAAATAAGGAGGATTAAAATGGCAGAAATACCAGATAAAATACAGACATGGCAGATGGTTCAACCTACCTCAAAAAATAGGGAAACAGGTGAGTTGACACCAGGCAGGCTCGAGAAAAAGGAGATACCTGTCCCTGAATTAGGGCCTGGCGACGTACTTGTAGAAATAGCCGGGTGCGGTGTGTGCCATACAGA
>JAFDHR010000478.1 GCA_019308645.1 Deltaproteobacteria bacterium | reverse complement strand
TAGGCACTCTATTCACCATAAGCCTTGCTTGCATATGTTTCAAGCCAGGGCCTATAGGTTACATTACCTATAAAGAGACTCTCGTCTGGTGGATTGTTCCCACACCAATTATTTCTGGCGTCTATCTGAATCGTAGAGAAACTTTGAATTGCAAATGGATTATTAAGAAAATTGTTATAATGTATTCGAGGAGCTGACATTGCCTTACAGAATATTGCGCCTGTTCCCCTGTTTCTGATGAGGGTATTATACTCAATCTTTGGCGAGGAATCGTTTCCACACATAATTCCGGACTGTGAATTATCACTGATAAGGCTATAGGTTATATCTGGTTTTCCATATTCGATAATAAGACCATTGACACCATGTTGAAAGCGACAGAATTTAAAAAAGGAAGCAGTTTTTGTTTTTTTGATAGATTTGACTGCAAAATGATAATCACCAGCAGCCGGAGAAGGACTGTTTGAGATAAAACTTATAGGCTCATCTTTTCTGCCTTTGGCATAGATACCACCATCCTTGACCTCTATGCCACTACTACCCGGATTAAAACTGACAGTTACTCCAGGTTGTATATATAAGGTTGCACCATTGTCTATCTCTAATGTTTTTTCAACAACATATGGACTATGCGCCAGGATGAGATAGGTATTAGCTGTTATGCAACCGCCTAATGGTCCTTTAACTACCGAGATGGTAAATGGTTTTCCATTCGGAGCTGGGCTATCAAGGGCTGAATTAACTATTACTTTTCCCATTGTTGATGAAAAAATTACTTTGGGATCTGCACTCCCCCACCAGTTATCTGAGGATAGGATAGGCTCTCCTTTTGGTGAATTTACTATAGCCAATCCACTATTGTCATGGATATTGTTGCCCATAATTTGAGGCCTGCCAAAGACTACATGTATACCATCACCACTACTTCCTACAATACTATTGGCCTGAATCAGAGGGTTCCCACCATCACAGAAAAGTCCATGCATCCCATTTCTATTAATAGTGTTACCAGTAATCACAGGTGATGATGCCTCAGATACAACTATACCTGAATCAGTGTTGCTATGGATATCATTTTCGATTACCTGTGCTTTAGAAAAAGACCCTTTAATCAAAATTCCAGTTTCATTTTTCCTGAATTCAATGTGGTTCACAAATGGTGATGAAGACAGGATTGTCAAACCTACCAATGCATTTTTTACCTGGCAAAAAGAGACATTACTCTTATCATTCTTTACCCTGTCAAATATAATTCCTGCCCATTGTCCACCCTTAAAACCATCAAAGATAATCATTCCTTCCTTATCCCCGACAGCCTGCAATTGACCCTGGATTACAATGGAGCCACCCATTGATTCTATCCTGGTTCCAGGCTCTATAACCAGGGTTACCTTTGGCCTGACATAAATATCATTTTTAATAACATAAGGAGATGCACCCGCATACCAAATAGTATCCTTCAGTATCTCCCCTGAGACATGGGTTGGCCCTGGGGGGATAGCCATGCCCTCAACAGAAGGGCTTAACTCACTTTCATTTCCTGCCTTATCTAAGGCCGATACCTTGTAATAAAATGGCGTATAGTTATCAATGCCTGCATCAGTAGTCCTGTTAAACTCGGTGAAAACTATTGATTCGTAACCAGTCAATGGAGTCTGGCTTCGGTAAATCTTGTATTGAGCAAGGTCCTCCTCCTTGTTTGTGTCCCACGTTAGTACTACTTCGTGATCATGACTTATAGAGGAGAGTCGAGTAGGGATATTCGGTGGTGTGGTATCAATAGTAATGGCGCCCATTACGTCCATCCATTGAGCAGTATTACCTCTTTCATCTGTAAGGTAACCAGTCATTATTGCCTCATGAGCGTTGTCGCCAGGCCGCACCTGATATTTGGTCTCGTAGAAACCGCTCTGGATCTCCTTCATCTCTATTGCCTGTTTAAAATCTCCAATATCAAAGGAAGCTGCACAATGTGGATCTCCTTCTATTACTACTTTTATAATATCTCCTGTCTTTTTCGGAGAGCCAACAGCGTCGTGAACAAGCATTTTAATGGTAGGAGGTATCGATGCCTCAGCAACAGTAGGACCAGGGATAGTTTTAACCATATCCCTGAAAAGATCATCGCTGGTTCTCAAAAGTTCTATTTGTCTTATATTCGCCGCTGTGGAAATAGCAGTAATTATCAGACCAATAGGTGTAGTGGGCACTCCTCCCTGATGTTTGCTTTGAACATGCTGCCCGCTCCATAAAAATTCATTTGCCTTTGTATCTACCATTTTAACTGCGGCACCTACAGAAACCTTG
>JAFDHR010000477.1 GCA_019308645.1 Deltaproteobacteria bacterium | reverse complement strand
GTGGTCACGAGGTATATTTTTGGGGCCGGGATGCGGTTGGCCTTGGTATCTACGAAGGGCACATATGCCTTTCACAAGGATCACTTGGGCAGCACCTTGGCGGTCTCAGACAGCGCAGGCGCAAAGGTGGAGGAGACCCGGTACCTTCCCTTCGGGGCCCAGGCGGATCATATAGGGACTACGGTCACCGAGTACAAGTTCACGGACCAGGAGCTTGACCCGGAGGTGGGATTGTATAATTATGGGGCAAGGCTCTATGACCCCGTGATAGGAAGGTTCGTTAGTGCTGACACCACAGTGCCGGATCAGTTCGATCCGCAAATGCTCGATCGTTATGGTTATTGTCGAAATAATCCACTAAAATATAACGATCCAACCGGGCATGGTCTGGGAGGTGATCCGGATGAATTTGGAGGTCACTCAGGTCCAGGGGATTCTCCTTGTGCAGGTCTTGGGGGTAATACAACTAGTCGAGGCTTTGGTGGCGGTAAAACTGAACAAACTTTGATTCCATCCGATTATTTTAGGAATCCAATAGATGAAAAGGGGGCCGTGCAAATTAACATCTTAAATTATTATGGATACTATGACCTTAGGACGGGGAGTTACTTGAACCCTGACCCCATTGATTTGCCTGAGGAAATGAATTTATTTGCTTATACTCTAAATAATCCGGTTAACGAAGTTGGTCCCTTGGGACTGGATGACTTGCTAGGCCAACCAAGACAAGCGTCGTCAAATCCGTTTCCCAGTTTGCCTAGCTTTTCTGAAGCATTCCCAGCCTCACATTTTCTTGCTCCAGCCGCTGATATTATTGTAGGAGGTGTAGAAGCTGGTGTTTCTGTAACCACAGGAATAACAGCAGCAATAACATTTGCCGCAGGGCCAGAATTTTGGTGCTTGACAGTTCTGACCGCGCCGATTGCTATTGAAAGTGGGTGGGATGCATATAGTAGAATCAAGACTGGAATCGAAAGGTTAGATGAGGATAAATCATGTCCTTAATGCAATTTAACAAAAATAATAAATCCGTTTACAATATATCCTTAATTAGCATCAATATCTTTTTGGTAGTAGCAGTAGTTATATTTATTGCCTATCTTTTTGCCCCACTGCTAGGCGGTAAAATGTTATTCAAGGCATTGATTTTATATGGTAGTTGGATTGGTTTGGCACTATTATTGAGACGTTTTATTAAACGTATCCAAAAGCAAATTCGAATTAATAAATGTGAGTACATATTATTATGCTTATACAATATTATTTGTATGTTTATTTGGTTTTCATATCCTTTTAATATTTTCTTCGGCTTGTTGAGTATTTTAGGCATCATACTTGGGTATAAGATATACCAGAGACATGAAGACTGATTGAAAAAGTGTAGCAGCTAAGACCTGATCTGACATCTTTCAGTGGACATCAAGTTTTACGATTTTCGTCCTTTGTTTAAGCCCAGCCCGGGGGTTCTCCGCCTTATGGCACGATGAAGCGCCGTGAGCACCATCTCCTTGCTGAGGGAGTTACTCAAGGACCAGCCATCAGCATCAAGGGCGAAAGCTACCGGCTAAAGGAAAACGAAAAGCCGGCCTGTTGGGCTCGGTTCCCAAAACCAGGCAAACAAAACCAACATAATTTGTAGCAAACAGGTCAGGTTCTCATAATGCAGAACCTTAATCGTAAATCAGGGGAGATCTTATTCCGGAAATTAGCAGACAAATAACTTCGGAGTTGACATAAGTGCCCGTAGCCGCCGCAGCAGGCCCGGAGCGTCGGGCAGGTAGGGAATAAAAACAAGACCGGTTGTCCCCGCAGGTGCCGGAACCCGCCGCGCTTTTTGGCGGGTGGAGGCCCGAGGAGACAGACGATTGCCGCAAGGGTGGGCGGTCGGGAATATAAAATCAAGACGGGCTGCGGGCAATTAAAATTGATAGAATTCCTTTTCGCAGCCATTCCGCATCTTCTTCATTCTGAATAGATTTCTAAGAATTCTTTAACAGTCGATGTATCATCGCTTGGTATTTCTTTATCTCTATTATACTTGTAAACGACACCGTCCGATCCCAAATATTTTTTCAAGATATTCGCTATAATAATCTACTAATTGTACATTACAAGTCGGGCATGTAATCCCCTTAAGCTTTTCTTCCAGGCTTGGCCCCACATATACCTGAATCTTGCACGCGACTTAGCCAAAATATAGAAAACCATATGGGAATCCTATTATAATGGGAGTTGACAAACAGTCACCCAAAAGACAGGAGGTACCCAGATGGTAAAATCCAACAAATCAAAAAACCGGAAAAAAGGCAAGGGTAAAGGGTTT
>JAFDHR010000033.1 GCA_019308645.1 Deltaproteobacteria bacterium | reverse complement strand
GTTTAGCAGAATATTTTTCTCTATTTTTCAAAAAAAGCTGCCTGCTCGACTAACCGGCTCAATTTTCAACGGCCTATTTTTTGTAACAGTGAATTGTCGGACAGGCTCCTAGTGGGATCTGGCATATTCCTTCTCTTAAGGAAGCTGCGCTGTAGCATTTTTTCACTCTATTTATGATAGCCCTTACGTTGTAAAATCTCAGAATGTGAATGGTACCAGGCATAACTAAATAAGTATTAGTATTTTCGAAACAGGATCCGTCCCTTACATTACATTTAACTTTCTGGTGAACCAAGGTATGTTACAGCAGCCGCATATAGACGAGCCACTAATCATATAATCTAGATTTTATCTTACCTTGTGATATCTGCTATAGAGCTGTAATCCACAACGTATCCAAAATGCTGTGATATGATCTTCAGATCTTCATCATCCCTGGCCATCAACAGCGCACTCTAAGTTGGCTTTTCTCCCGATAAAATTTGTTTATTTAAAGATGGCCTTAACAATTTTCATCTCCACCCTATGTATTTAATTCCACCTGAAATCCTATTACACGAACCAAATAGAATATATTTTTCCAATTCATTTCCGGTAGGCTCCTTGACACACTTATTACCCATGCGATACCATTGATCTCGAGGATTGGTATCCTGAAATAAGATTGGAAGATACAAATGTCTATTTCAACTGAATTGCCCATAAAGTGTCAAGGATGTGCCAAATCAGAAGAGGGGAGTCTACACAATAAGTGCGCTTTCTGTAGGGAGATACATCTTTCTGAGGCTACTTTGTGCCATTTAAACCGTAGCACTCAAGAGAGATCGGATTTTCAATGCTATGCATTCCAGCCATTGCTCAAAGTGCTGATTCCATCTGGACATGAAGACCTTGATTCATTTGACCATACCAAAAAGGGTGCTGGCAATGAGCCATTCCCAAGTCTCAGTTCTGACACAATGAAATACAAGAAGGCATTGGCTCTACAGAAGTTGAACCGTGACCATGAGGGGGTGTTTATTGATATCAAATATCACTTTGCATGGAATGTGGTTTACAGGAGGCCGGTCTTTAGTCCCCCCGAGGATTATTCAAGCTTCATTGGCAATATCTTCTTCAAATGTAGCGAACTCATTGGGGGATTTGTGCATCTGATCACGCTCGCTTCAGACCACGTGCATGTATATGTGGAATCCGATGGGAGTCATTCAGTAGATTCAATGATAAGAGAGATTAAACGATTCTCAAACAATGCCATCCTA
Organism: Deltaproteobacteria bacterium; assembly: GCA_019308645.1. The sequence continues at coordinate 10,885 of JAFDHR010000033.1, read as the reverse complement.
TCCAATCCCGGCATAAGATCGAAGCTTGATGAAGGATCGGAGATGTGGGATGTAGCATATTTCGCACAGACTGTGGACTAACATACCCTTTTTTTCTGAATGAATCTATCTTCTCAAGATCTATTTTAGCGTTGAAAGAAAGCAAAGTGAAAATTATATATCCATCGGAATGCTCTATTTATTTTAAGTTGCTCCAATCAGTTTAAAATAGTATTAGAAAGATTGTAACTACTCAGGTATCTTGCCACAAAGGCACCAAGACACCAAAACTATAAAATTGTTCTTTATTATAGCCTTTTCAATCCCGATAAATCGGGATTGAAATTAATGAAAAAACTCCGTTATTCAATTTATATTTATCTCTTCTTTGGGTCTTTGTGCTTTGGTGGCTGAATAGTTAAAAAATTCTATGCCATCTCTATCCATCATAAAAGGTTATCGTCTTCAGCAGAATCAGACAGTAGGCATTATAGCGCCAGCAAGCCCTGTCAACCAATCAGAGATATCAGAAGGCTTAAAGCTTTTAGAATCTTTTCCTTTAAAGATAATACAGGGCGAACATATCTTCGATCGTTCGAATTATCTGGCCGGCTCTGATAATGATAGAGTATCCGATCTTCATGAGATGTTTTCCGATCCCGAGATAAAGGCGATCTTTTGCGCACGAGGAGGATATGGCTCAGCAAGGCTTCTTGATACAATCGACTTTGACCTGATACGAAAAAACCCCAAGATAATTGTAGGTTTCAGCGATCTAACAGCTCTTTTGCTCACACTATTTAATAAAAGTGGTTTAATCACTATTCATGGCCCTACCCTATCGGATCTTCCAAAAAATAAAAACTGGCCAAATTTAGCCAGGCTTATTACTGCCTCTCATAGGCCTCAAATCTTCTTTAAACAGGGAAGAATAATAAATAAAGGAATTGCTCGAGGCATTCTTTTAGGCGGTAATCTTTCAACCCTTTGCTCTCTTTTGGATACCCCTTTTTTACCATCCTTTGAAGGTGCAATCCTTTTTTTGGAAGAGAGAGGAGAGTCTCCTTATAAGCTGGACCGAATGATAACCCAGCTTCTACTGAGTGGACGGTTAGACCGCTTATCGGCACTTATTATCGGTCAAATTGAGGATTGTGGTGAAATGGAGATTATCAGCAGTATGCTGCAGGAACGACTCGGCAGGCTCAAGATACCAGTGGTAGCAGGTTTGCCTGTTGGACATGGAAATGAAAATATATCCTTACCCCTTGGTCTTCCTGCTTCGCTTGATACTGAAAGGATGGTTCTCGAAATAGAGGAAGCGGCGGTATCTTAGTGTTTCTTGGGTTTTTATGTTTGTTGTGTTTATTGTGTTAAATGACAAATGATGAATGACAAATAAAATAACTGAGATTCTAAAAAGAGGATTGGAGGACAAGGTTTACCCAGGTGCTGTTCTTTTAATAGCAAGAGAAGAAGATATCGTTTTTTTCCATAATGTGGGCAATAGAGCATTAATCCCAAAAACCCTCCCCATGGAAAAGGAAACGAGATTTGATTTAGCCTCTTTAACAAAACCATTAGCAACCACCTTGGCTGCCATGAAACTTATAGAGGAAAATCTCCTGGATCTCGATGAACCTATTTCATCTCTCATAGAACCGTTTCCATGGAGAGACAAAGCTGATATAACCACCCGCCTTCTGTTAAGCCACTCTTCTGGATTAGCTGACTGGAAACCATATTATCTTGAACTGATAAAATTACCAATAAAAGAGAGAAAGCCTGCGGTAAGGCGACTAATCATGGAAGAATCTTTAATTGGGGAACCTCGAACCTTATCCCTTTATAGTGACCTGGGATTTATGATCCTGGAGTGGATCATCGAGATAGTTGCCGGCCAGGATTTATCCTCATTTTTAGAAGCTACTTTTTACCAACCCCTGGGGCTAAAAACCCTTTCTCTCGATCACATAAATATAGATGCGGCGAATGAGAAAGAGTCATATGCAGCTACAGAGCATTGCCCGTGGAGAAAGGAAATTATTCAGGGTCATGTCCATGATGAAAATGCCTATGCCCTTGGAGGTTATTCCGGTCATGCCGGGCTCTTTGGAACAGCACAAGATATCTTCACCCTGACCACCACCTTAGTCAACATATACCATGGTGACAAATCAGGCCTGCTCAAGAGCAAAACTGTCAGGACATTTCTTTCACGGCAAGGAATTGTCCCGGGTTCTACCTGGGCCCTTGGATGGGATACACCATCAAAAAACAATTCCACTTCAGGGAATTACTTTAGCTCCAACAGTATAGGCCATACTGGATTTACAGGCACCTCTATATGGATAGATTTAGAAAAGAAAATAACGGTAATATTTCTGACAAACCGGATTCATCCAACGAGATCAAATGAAAAGATAAAAAAGTTCCGCCCTGAACTTCACAATCTCATTATGCGAGAATTGGCAAACAGGCACGGAATTGTTATGGCATGAAGTTCGTAAAGCATTGAGGTCTTTTCTGACGTGACTGGCGGGAGGCCTCCGTCCCTTTCAGGTCCCGATCCTTGGATCGGGAAACGGAGGAAAAGGCCTCAATACTTGGTTGCTCTCGTTATTATTTATGGGAATTACTTATGGATTATACTACCCACATTTTGTCACAGAATGCCCACATTCATTTAATGGGTATCTGCGGAGTAGGCATGTCATCCCTGTCGGGGATGCTTAAGGAGAAGGGTTATACCGTCACGGGTTCGGATCAAAACACCTATCCGCCCATAAGTACCTTCCTGGAGAGCCTCTCCATATCCGTGAAAAAGGGTTACTCCCCTCAAAACCTTCACCCCCTGCCGGATCTCGTTGTCGTAGGAAACGTAATCACCAGGAATAATCCTGAATCAGAAGAATTACTTAAGCTCGATATACCGTATCTCTCCATGCCACAGGCCCTAAAAAAATTTGCTATGAATACAAAGAAATCCATTGTCATTGCCGGAACACATGGAAAGACAACGGTATCTGCTTTAACTGCGTGGATTCTGGAGGTAGCCGGCTTGAATCCATCATTTATGATCGGAGGGATTGCTAAAAATTTTAACCGTAATTTCAAAGTATCCAATGGCCCATACTTCGTAATCGAAGGCGATGAATATGATACGGCCTTTTTCGACAAGGGACCTAAATTCCTGCACTATGATCCTTACATAGCCGCTATCACCAGCATCGAGTTTGACCATGCAGATATCTATAAGGGGATCGAGGAGATAAAGAATTCCTTCACAAGGTTTATTGAAATAGTACCTAAAGAAGGAACCGTGTGTATAAACAGTGATGATCCACTCGTAGGAAATGTGATCAAGGAAGCCCAATGCTCCACTTTGAGTTTTGCAACTCAAAGCGATGCGGACCTCACTGTTGGGGATGTGACATCTCAGAATGGTAAGACAAGGTTCACTATATTCAAAAAAAACATGGAGTTTGCAAGGGTTACCACTGATCTTTTCGGAAACTACAACATATCTAATATCCTTGCTGCAACTGCAATCTCTTCCTTAATAGGAATCCCACATGAAACCATCGTTGAAGCCATCGAGACCTTTAAAGGGGTGAAGCGAAGGCTTGAGGTGCTTGGAGAGTATAACGACGTAATGGTGATAGATGATTTCGCGCATCACCCAACTGCAGTCAGCGAAACGATAAAAGCAGTGAAGAGTCATTACCGAAACCGCCGCCTCATTGCCGTTTTTGAACCACGATCAAATTCAAGTCGAAGGAATATCTTTCAAAATGCCTACGCCGACTCCTTCACGGGTGCTGATTTAGTTATCCTTCCAGAACCTCTAATGACGGATACCATTCCATTAAATGAAAGGTTCTCTTCTCCCAAACTAATAGTTGACCTAAAAAAGAGAGGTATTGAAGCTCACTACTTTCCGGATAACCACGCCCTTTTTGATGGACTCCTTGCCCATATAAAACCATGCGATGTAATCCTTATAATGTCCAACGGGGCCTTTGATAATATTCAGAAGCGCCTTGTCAAACGTTTAAAAGAAAATAAGTAGTTTGTTGGGTTTCTTGAGTTTATTGTGTTTGTTGTGTTAAGATCATACGAACTCAATTAATAATAACCCATTTTATCAATACATATTACTATAAGTATATATCTATGCAAAATAACTCCAACAATTCAATAGGTGTATTTGATTCGGGTGTAGGTGGGCTTACAGTAGTCAAGGCCATCATAGAACAGCTCCCTTTTGAGAACATCATCTATTTCGGGGACACTGCCAGGGTTCCCTACGGGGTAAAATCGGTTGAAACGATTAACCGTTATGCGATGCAGATTACAGAATTCTTGCTTGACCAAAAGGTTAAGCTACTCATTATTGCATGTAACACTATGTCAGCTGTAGCCTATCAGGCCATACGGGATCTATCCCCTGTTGCGGTATTGGATGTTGTTGATGCAGGTGCCCGGAGTGCAGTCGCTGAAACACATAATAAATGTGTCGGTGTAATTGGCACGCCAACAACTATCAACAGTAACGCCTATCAAAAAGCAATAAAAAGCTTTGATCCGGATATCAGGGTCCTCTCTCAAGCGTGCCCCTTGTTTGTACCACTGGTAGAAGAAGGCTGGCTGGATCATCAGGTAACGAAACTCACCGCCCAGGAATACCTTAATGATATTATGGCCCAAAACATTGATACTCTCGTTCTGGGATGTACTCACTATCCCTTACTGAAACCACTCCTTCAGGAGATTATGGGTGCTCACATCACTCTGGTAGACTCTGCTCAGGCAATAACAGAAAAAGCAGGTGAATTGCTTAAAAAAAATAATCTTCTAAATATGCAACAAACATCCCCTGAATACCGATTTTATGTCACGGATGTACCCATCAGATTTACGAGCATTGGGGAGCGGATTTTAGGAAGAACGCTTTCCAATGTTATCGTGGTCAAGTGGTAAAATCATGCATGAGATTACTTCTGAGGAAGTTCCTTCTGTCGATTTTAAAGGGATTCGCTGCATAGAGGATTACAGCCAAATATGCCAGGATTATAGTCCCTATCTCTGTGATGAGTCAAAACTTGCCCACCAGGGAGCCCAATACCTTTTTTTTCCAACCAACGAAGACGAGCTCTCAGCCATCTTTAAAGAAATGAACGAAAAAAATGTCACGGTAACGTTATCCGGTGCCAGAACCGGTTTAGTAGGCGGCGCAGTTCCTTATGGAGGAGCAATAGTGTCACTCGAAAGATTCGATAAGATTTTAGGACTCAGATATGACACTCAATCAAAAGAATGGCTTGTGAGGGCCCAATGTGGTGTGACGATACGGGATCTTAACAATTGGGCAATGAAAAAGGACTTCCCTGGGCTTTTCGAAAGTGGTTCTAGTGAAACGAAGGCATTTCTCAAAAAATACAAGGAAAGTGACACTACCTACTTTTATCCTCCTGATCCAACGGAGATGGGGGCAGCTTTGGGAGGAACCGTCTCTACCAATGCATCCGGTGCCAGAACTTACAGATACGGGGCCACGCGAAACTGGGTGAGATGGATAAGGGTTATGTTGGCCTCAGGGGAGGTCCTTGAAATCCCTCGCGGTAAATATTTTGCAACACCCGCCGGTGAGTTTACTATCATCGACAGCACGGGAAATGAAACAATAGTAACGATGCCAAGGTATACTATGCCCCTCACGAAAAATGCAGCGGGTATCTTCTCGGCTCCGAATATGGATCTTATTGACCTGTTTATAGGCAGTGAAGGTATTTTTGGGGCAATTACCGAGATTGAAGTAGCACTCCAAAAGTGGAATAATCCTATTTCAATTGTTCAATTCTTTCCGTCAGATGAGAAGGCGATTGATTTTGTCATTACGCTGCGCAAGGAAAAAACTATTCGTCCAGAGTTTATTGAGTTTTATAGCTCTCATTCACTTGACCTTCTCAGAAAGAAACAGAAGGAAGACCCGAAAGTAGTAGGAATGCCTCCAATACCGGATTATGCAAAATCTGCGGTCTTCTTTGATATACGCTTCGACCCTGAAAGCAAAGATAATGACTACTCAAAACTTGAAGAAATAGTTTGTGGGTGTGGATCAAACCCTGGAATGTCCTGGGCTGGATACGAACAAAGAGATCTTGATCGATTCAAAAACTTCAGGCATGTCCTTCCTGAGACTGTCAACACTATCATAGCCGAGAGAAAAAAGAAGATACCCGAACTTTATAAGCTTGGAACTGACCTCGCTGTTCCCGATCATGCCTTAGAAGAAATCTGGGCATTTTATAGATCCACATTAGAAAATGCAGGCCTTGAATGGCTTGCATTTGGACATATTGGCAATAATCACCTTCATATCAACATCATTCCAAGATCTCTTAAAGATATGAAAGAAGGCCTTTCTATATACAGAGAATTTGCGAAAAAGGCAGTAGGCCTTGGTGGAACAATATCTGCTGAACATGGCGTTGGAAAGATTAAAAGGGAATTTTTTTCTATAATGTTCTCAGATAAGGTGCTCAAAGAGATGAAAGGAATGAAAAACGCCCTTGATCCTGGTCTTATGTTAAACCCAGGAAACATGCTGGATATGTAAGGGAATTAGCCACAGACCCGCCTGCCAGACGGCGGGCAGGTTTACACAGATGGACACAGATAGATTTAAACACAAAGAAATTACAGATATTATTCTTAAGAGTTTTTACGAAGTTTATAATGAACTTGGTGATGGATTTCTGGAATCTGTCTATGAAAATGCCCTCTATATTGTCTTAACCGAATATGGACTCTACGTTGAGAGGCAGAAAGATATTTCTGTATTCTTTCGAGGTACTATAATAGGAAATTTCAAGGCTGACTTGATTGTAGACCAAAAAGTAATAGTCGAACTAAAAGCAGTTCGTACTCTTGATTCTGCACATGAAGCTCAATTAATCAATTACTTGAAGGCAACAAATATTGAAGTTGGCTTATTATTGAATTTTGGGAGAAAACCAGAATTCAAAAGATTTGTATATGATAATAAAAGAAAAAAAATCAGCGTTAATCAGCGTAAACCTGCCCGCCGTCTGGCAGGCGGGTCTGCGGCCGAATAGTTAATAAAAATGAAGATACTCATTTGTGTAAAACAAGTTCCAGAAATTATGGATGTAACAATAAATCCTGAAACAGGAACCCTTATGAGAGAAGGGGTAGACTCAATACTCAATCCATTTTGTGAATATGCTGTAGAGATGGGCTTAGACCTCAAAAGGCACTATGGTGATATAGAGACAGTAGCTATCTCCATGGGGCCTCCACAGGCAAGGACAGCGTTGATGAGATGCCTTGAGATGGGTATTGACAGAGCAATTCTTTTGGCAGATATGAAATTTGCAGGATCTGATACATGGGCTACAGCCTTCACCCTTGCCGAGACTATACGGACAATGGAAAATGACTTTGACCTGATTCTAGTTGGAAAGCAGGCAATAGATGGTGATACAGCCCAGGTAGGGCCAGAGCTTTCAGAAATTCTTGGTATCCCTCAAATAATGTATGCAGTTGGAGTTGAGCTTATTGGTAATAAAAAAAAGGTCAGGGTAAAAAGAGAGATAGAAACAGGTAATGAAATTGTAGAGGTAACACTTCCAGGCCTTATTTCTATGAGTAAAGGCCCCATGATACGGAGTGTATCGTCGTTTAAAGAAATTCTTGATGCACGGAAAAAAGAGCTCCTGGTTGTTAGTGCCTCTGAGCTTACCATTGACGAGAACAAACTTGGTTTGAAAGGCTCATTTACTCAGGTTGTAAGGATCTTTCCACCCCAGGTGAAAAAAACGGGAATGCTTATTGACGGTATAGAACCACAGGGAGCAGCAAAGAAACTGATCGGGTTCCTTAAAGAAAGGAAGTTCGTTTAAGAAAATGCTCAAGATCGATATTGAGAAATGTACTGGGTGCAAAATATGCGAGAAAGTGTGCCCTTTTGGTGCTATTGTTGTTATTGATACAATAGCCCAGGTGCAAGACAATTGCACCCTTTGTGGGGCATGTGTAAATAGTTGTCCAGTTGATGCTCTTTCAATTGAAAGGAAACCAGTTCCAAAAGAAGAGCTGGATACATTTTCAGGTATCTTCATCTGGGGAGAATGTGAAGAAAAAGATAAAGGAATTGCCCCAAAAAAAGTGGTGAGAGAGCTTCTTGCCCAGGGACGAAAGCTTGCCAATAGACTTGACCAAGCCTTAACAGTAGTAGTTTTAGGTGATGATAAACTACAAGGTCTTGAGACACTCATTGCCTATGGCGCAGACAGGGTAATAAGGTGTCAACATAAACTTCTCGGCAGCTTCACAACCGACAGCTTCACCAATGTGATATCTGCCATTATCTCTAAGGAGAGACCCTCTGTTTTTCTCTTTGGCGCAACACCACATGGAAGGGAACTTGCCCCGAGGGTTGCTGCGAGATTACATCTTGGACTTACTGCGGATTGTACTGGTCTGGAAATGAATGAAAAGGGAGAACTCATCCAGACAAGACCTGCCTTTGGTGGAAACATAATGGCATCAATAGTCTCACCCTACACAAGACCCCAGATGGCAACTGTGAGACCAAATGTCTTTTCTTTTGGAGATCCTGACAACTCAAGAAAGGGTGAAATCGTAGACTTTAAGGTAGTGCTTTCCCCAGCTGCAATCAAAACAAAGGTAGTTGCTATTGAAAGGCTCAGGAATGAAAAGGAAGTTGGTATTGAAGATGCTGACATCATTGTATCAGCAGGGAGAGGATGCCAGAAAAAAGAAAATTTGAAACTTATCCAAGAGTTGGCAGAAAAGCTTGGAGGTGTAATGGCCGGCTCGAGGGCTATTGTTGAACTTGACTGGATACCTCACACCAAGCAGGTAGGACAATCAGGACTAACTGTGGGACCACAACTATACATAGCTGTTGGAATCAGTGGGGCTATTCAGCACCTTGTTGGAATGAGTTCAGCAAAAACCATCATTGCAATAAATAAAGATCCAGATGCACCCATATTCAAGGTTGCAGACCTTGGTATTGTTGGTAATGCAATGGAGATCCTGCCAATCCTCATCAGGGAACTTAAGAAATCCAAATAACTATACAGTACCTTATGAAAATTCTTACAGTGAGCGATAAGGTTGAGAAATCTTTTTTCAAAGAGAACCTTCTCAGGGAAAAGTGCCAGGGAATCCATTTGATCCTTGCCTGTGGTGACCTGCCTCCTTATTATCTTGAATATCTGGTAACGAGCCTTAATGTTCCCCTTTACTATGTGCCGGGAAATCATGATGAACAACCTCACCAGCCCTATTCAACAAATAAACCTTTTGCTAAAGGATGTATAAATATTGACCAAAGGGTAATAATTTTTAAGAACCTGCTTATAGGAGGGCTGGCAGGGGCATCACGGTACAAATCTGGAACCTATCTATATACCGAAGCACAGATGCATCGAAAGGTTCTAAGCATGGCTCCCCGCCTTTTGGTTAATAAGATCAAATACAAACATTATATTGACATCTTGATAACCCATTCGCCCCCCCTTGGCATAAATGATGAAAAAGATTTAGCTCATAGAGGATTTAAAGAATTTTTAACGTTTATGAAAACGTATAAACCTACCTATCTCATTCATGGTCATACTTCTCGTCAGGGAGGTGAAGGGAGAGCAATGAGTTACTATGACCCAACATGGGTCATAAATACCAATCCCTATAAAATTTTGGAAATAGATGATGCCTATCTTTGACGACAGTACAACTAAACGGGCAGAAAAAAAACATCGACTTGATGCAGATTTCAGTCAGGCAATGCAAAAAGCCTTCTGGGAGGAGCTAAAAGGATTCATCCTGCGAAAGTCTACCCGGCTTCTCCCTTTTGATGATGTGAAGGATAAACTTGAAATCTGGTTTGTTCGAGATCTAGGGATACAGATTGTTTCCATCGATAGTATTGTGGGAAGTGAGGGCCGGTATAGAAATTTTACCAAATATTTCCTGCCTCTCAAGGAAGACTTGCGGGATCGTTGGAAAAAGGTAGCCCAGGCTCATTATTTTCGGCAGGATCTTCCACCGGTGGAATTGTACAAGGTTCAGGATGTTTATTTTGTTAAGGATGGTCACCACAGAATATCAGTAGCTCGGACAAAAGGGGTGAGAAATATCGAGGCCCGGGTCTACGAATATGAATGTGATGTTCCTTTGGATGAGGGAATAAATATAGAAAAACTGGCCATCCAGGAGACATATCATCAGTTTCTCAAGGACACCCAATTAGGCAAAAACCGTCCCCATCTAAAGTTACAGTTAACCCTTTTGGGCGGATATCCCGTCCTGATGGATCATATTCAGGCCCATAAATATTATCTGGAAAAGGGGGAAGAAATACCCCTATCTGAAGCCGCCTGTTCCTGGTATGATAATGTTTATACACCGTTAGCATCAATCATTCGGAAAAATCGCATCATGAGACAGTTTCCCCATAGGACAGAGACGGATTTCTATCTGTGGATGATCCAGCATAGGCGCCAATTAATCAATGAACATGGGTGGAAAGTGGAACCTGAAAGCATAGTAGAGGCTTATACCAAGAAATACGGCGGACTTTTTAGAAAGGTTTTAGGGGCCTTCAGGCGGTTTTTTGGGTTGGTTCGGTATTGATGACAAACGCCTAAAGTGACTACTTTAAGTCACTTTAGGCGTTTCTTTAATGTTTTATTTTTTCTTCTTAATCACAAGTCCCACACCTTTAAGCCAGCTTTTCGCAACCCAAGCAGGTTTTTCTCCATTGACGTTTACCCTGTAATTAAGCCTGGTCATAGTGGCAGTATCAAGTGATTCCCCAATCTCACCCAAGATAAATTTAATCTCCGGA
>JAFDHR010000476.1 GCA_019308645.1 Deltaproteobacteria bacterium | reverse complement strand
AACCTTTGTCGTTGTACTGGCTACGTTCAGATTGTCGAATCCATAGAGAAGGCTGCAGAAATGATCAAGCAGGAAAAATGATCATATCTACTCAAAATTTGTGGGAGTGGCATGGGTATCTTTTTTTACATCATGCCCTATATCACATTTAGTTTCTCAGGAGGAAGTTATGTCCGATCTTTTGTATGTAGGAAAAAATATTCCAAGGACAATAGAGGTTGACAAGGTAACGGGGAGGGCTATCTATATCGATGATCTCAAACGCCCGGGAATGCTTTATGGGAAGATACTTTACAGTAACTATGCCCATGCAAGGATTAAAATGGTTGATACTTCCAAGGCAGAAAAACTTCCTGGCGTAAGAGCGGTTTTGACCGGTTATAACATTCCGGATGTACGGGTCGGATTCTTAAAGGATCAGACAGTACTTAAAAAAGATATAGTTCGCCAGTTTAGAGATGAAGTAGCCGCCGTTGCTGCCATCAGCGCGGAGATAGCAGTGGAAGCGTTAGATTTGATCGAAGTGGAATATGAGGAATTACCAGCAGTTTTTGATCCCATTGAGGCGATGAAGGAAGGAGCAACCCTTGTGCATGAGGTGGATGCAAGAGGGAAGCCTATCAAGAGTAACATAATACCAATGCCCTGGAAATTTAAGGCCGGAGACATCGAGCAAGGCCGCAAGGACTCGGCATACATTGTAAAAGACAATCTGAGCACCACCTGGGTGAATCAATGTTGCATGGGGACAAGTGGATGCATAGCCGAGTTTGATATGAATAATAACTTAACCCTGTACAATCAAACCAATGTTCCCTTTTTGGACAAACAGAGGATTATGGAGCACTTCGCTACCATTGGCCTTAAAGGAAAAAATGTCAGGGTTGTCAATGTCGTGGTAGGCGGGAGTTTCGGGACAAAACTGGATACAGATATCTACGAATTTATATGTATCCAGCTCGCCCTTAAGACCAGAAAACCGGTAAAGATACTATTTACTCGAGAAGAAGAATTTCGAGCATTGCCGCCAAGGCAGCCTGCAAGCTTTACAATAGAGCAAGGATGTGACAAGGAAGGCAGGCTTACCTTCAGGAAGGCAGAGGCTATTCTGGACAATGGGGCTTATACCTCCTGGGGTGTCACAACCCCATCGGTTATGATGATGCCCATGTCTTCACTCTATCGCGTGCCCAACGTCTCTTTTGAGTCCACATGTGTCTATACCAATAATATCTATTGCCAGGCAATGAGGGGGTATGGGAATCCGCAAGCCACCTTTGCTGTGGAAACTTCAATGGATAGACTGGCTGAAAAAGCCGGTATTGACCCGGCAGAATTCAGACTGATTAACTGTAATCAATCGGGTGATGTAACACCTATGAGGCTAAAAATAACCTCTTGCGGTCTGGAAGAATGTATAAATTCTGTAAAGAAACGGCTCAACTGGAGCGATAAAAAACAAAAACAGAAAAACAGGGGTTTTGGGATGGCCTCCCTTATCCATGTTGCAGGCGGTGCAAGGGTATATTTATCTGATGGCCATGGCATGATGATCAAGGTAGATCAAAATGGGCATGTAGATGTACTTGAGAGTGGAACGGATCAGGGCCAGGGTTCTCCCACGGTGATTTCTCAGATTGTTGCAGAGTCACTGGGGTTTAGACCCGAAGATATTTCACTCACCTTTGGTGATACAGGATTGTGCTTGTGGGATGCGGGAACCCATGCAAGCCGCCATACCTTCATGGCTGGCAATGCTGCGATAAGGGTTTGTGAGAAGGTGAAGAAACAGATCCTTGAGATGGCTGTCGAACAAATGCCAAAGTTAATTAAGGACGGTTTTAAGCGTAAAAAGAGGAAGGACCCCGATTTTGTGGAACCGGACCTTGATTACAGCCTGATTTCAGACCCTGAAAAACTGGATATAAAGGACAGGATGGTCTTTCCCTCAACGGCTCCTGATCATCCTTACTTCAAGTTTGAGGTGAGCCAGATTTTAAGGAGTGGGCTCCATGTAGGAATAGGAGAGAGCAAGGTAGTAGTAGCTGAGTCCTTTTACGATCCGCCTACAGAGATGCTGGATAGGGAAATGAAGGGAAACCTGTCACTCACCTATGCCTTTGGCACGACCGGAGTTGAGGTAGAGGTGGATGAAAAAACTGGAAAGATAGAAATTCTCAATCTTTTTGCTGCTCACGACGTGGGAAAAGCAATAAATCCAACCCTTGTAAAAGGTCAAATCTATGGTGCAGCTTATATCGGGGCAGGCTATGCCCTTACAGAGGAGATAAAACTGGAAAAAGGAAGGGTTATGAACCCCAATTTTCG
>JAFDHR010000475.1 GCA_019308645.1 Deltaproteobacteria bacterium | reverse complement strand
ATTAATCTTTCGTGGCTCACTTACCAGGGTTAATAGCTACCAGAAGGCCGTTAACCGTCGGCCGGATTTTAGGGTCTATGATGGAGATGAGGATAGGTTTTTAGAGTACCCAAGCATGAGTGGGGTACTTTCAATAGGGGCAAATATAGCACCAAGGATCTGGAGTAATGTAATTAGGGCCTCGATGGGGCTGTTAGAGGAAGACAGAAAAGAACGGGATTATCTACATCAAATCTGGGAAATGGGGAAGTTGCTCAAAGATCTCAAGAAAATTTATAACCCAAACCCTGTGTGGACAATTAAAAGGTCTCTGGTGGATCTTAACATAATAGGCTTTCATACATGCACATCTGTAACACAGCCTTTTCTTGAAGAAGAAAACCATCTGGCTGAGTTTATCTCAAAACATGCTATAGAGTAGTAACCTATAATCCATGTCATTACACACTTATGATGATGAGGTTGCTCCCTGACTCACAGTTGGGATAGAATGAAATTCTTATTGCATATCATTTTTCTTTGTGTCTTTTATTAAACAATGGTGTTCTGAAAATCTGTATTGACATGGCATGCAATGATAGTCCACAATAATACCACCATATAGGGATTTAATCTCTCTGTGTGGCCAAATTCGAGTTTTTTTCAGGTAAAGCGATGGTATATAATTTTAACAGAAGATTCTGTGGAAAGGAGGTGATGCCGGCATAAGCAGCGCATTTTATTGACAGTTGTTCTGGATTTCATTTTAAAATCAATAAAAATTAATAAAGGAGGTTAAAATGAGAAAGTATTTATCGTTTTGTTTAGCTTTGGTGATGGTTTTCGGATTATGCGGAATGGCACAAGCCAAAACTTTGAAACTGGCCCTGGATGCAGGCCCGGTATCACAGGATCCCCAGGTGCAGTTGTCCGGTGGAATGCTCCAGTTTTCACACTGGGCCTTTGATCCCCTTGTACGTTACGCCCAGGATATGACATTTGAACCCCGCCTTGCAGTAAAGTGGGAACGACTTGATGCCCTGACCATGCGCTTTTATTTGCGAAAGGGAGTCAAATTCCACAGCGGTAACACCCTTACTGCAAAAGATGTGAAATTCACCTTTGATCGCTTTTATGAGAGCCCGGATTTTAAAGGACTTTTCACACCATTTGAAGGCTGTTTCATCGTCGATGATCATACGGTTGATATAAAGACCAAGAAACCTTACGCCCTGCTTATTAACATGGCGACCTATATCTTTCCCCTGGACAGCAAGTTTTATACCGGTACTGACGAAACCGGTCAACCAAAGGACGCTGTCGTAAAAATAGGGCCTTCCTTTGCGCTGAAAAATGAATCAGGAACTGGTCCCTATAAGGTTACCTACTGGGAACAGGGTGCGAAGTATGTTTTTGAAAGATTCGCCGATTACTGGGATAAAAACTCACCTGGTAATGTAGATACGATCATCCTGACACCAATCAAGGAAGATGCCACCCGCGTGGCAGCGCTGCTCTCAGGGGACGTGGATTTTATCACTCCGGTGCCCCCACAGGATTTTCAGAGAATCCGGAAGGATACCAAAACCAAGATGGTGACCTTTTCCGGTGGCCGGATTATTACGATCCAGTTAAATCAGAAGCGACTCCCTGAGTTCAAGGATGTGCGCGTGCGGCAGGCCATTGTCCATGCCATCAATAATGTGGGCATTGTCAAAAAGATCATGAAGGGCACGGCCACAGCCGCAGGTCAGCAGGGTCCCAAAGGATATATGGGATACAATCCGGCTCTGGTTCCCCGCTATGATCTGAAAAAGGCAAAGTCCCTGATGAAAGAGGCAGGCCTGGAAAACGGATTTAAGTGCACCATGATTGCTCCTAATAACCGCTATGTTAACGACGAAAAGATCGCCGAGGCCGTGGTCGCCATGCTGTCCAAAATCAAAATCAAGGTTAGCCTTAAGACCATGCCCAAGGCCCAGTACTGGGATGAGTTCGACGCCCAGGTGGCGGATATTCAATTGATCGGCTGGCATTCAGATACGGAGGATTCCGGTAATTTCAGTGAGTTTTTGACAATGACCCCTAACAAGGAAACCGGTTATGGGCAATATAACAGCGGAAATTACAGTAACCCCAAAATTGATGAACTGACCATGGCAGTCCAGTCCGAGACCGATCTGCAAAAGAGAAAGGCCATGCTGCAGGAAATAGAGCGGCACTGGCAGAATCATTCCTACGCAGGCAAAAATAAAGTAGGTATTAAGCACATCGTTAATACCATGAACTTTCCTTATTTAGGAGATCTTGTTATAAAGTAGCACTTTGGTTTTGAAATATGTATCTCTAAAGGGGCAGAGCGTCGTTATAGAAAACAACGCATCTGCCCCAAAATTATTTATACATTTTCTCACCAGACTCACATTAACTGATATATTCATTCGGTTAGATCCTTTCCTCCTTGACCCAGGACAACATTAATCGTATTAAAAGAACCCACAAAAACTGAAATAATAACAGGCCTATCATGTTCGCGTTTATAGTTAGACGAATCATTCAATCCATTATTGTGATGCTGGTGATCAGCCTTGTGGGTTTTTCTATCCAATTCAGTATTGGCGATCCGGTCAGAGATCTGGTTGGTGAAAGAGTCACGCCGGCAGAACGAGAAGAAATAAGAGATCAACTGGGCCTAAATGACCCTTTCTATATTCAATATTTTCGCTTTGTGAAAAATGCATGTAAAGGTGATCTTGGATTATCTTTTTTCTACAAGAAACCGGCCCTCGAAGTCATCATATCCAAGGCCCCCGCAACCCTTGAATTGGTGATTGTCACATCCATTATCCTCATTATCATCTCAATTCCAGCGGGTATCTATTGCGCCATTTTTCCAAAAAGATTGCTTTCCAGATTTGCAATGGCATTCAGTACGATTGGGGTGGCCATACCTGTATTTCTTACGGCCATTGCTCTTATCTATCTTTTTGCAGTGGAACTGAACTGGTTACCATCCTTTGGCAGGGGAGAAACCGTGAACATAGGAGGCTGGTGGGAGAGTGGTCTCCTGACCTGGGATGGAATAAAACACCTGATTCTACCCAGCGTATCTCTATCATCGATAATGTTGCCGCTTTTTATACGACTGATCCGGGCAGAAATGATGGAAGTCCTGGAAACAGAATATATCCAATTTGCATGGGCCAAAGGTCTCCACCGCCCGCGCGTCTGGTTCATTCATGCCTTTAAAAATACACTGCTTCCCGTAATAACTGTGTTTGGTGTTCAGTTGGGAATTATGTTCGCCTTTACTATCCTGACGGAAACCGTTTTCCAA
>JAFDHR010000474.1 GCA_019308645.1 Deltaproteobacteria bacterium | reverse complement strand
AAGAATCAATCAGTTCAGGTACCACGAAAACTGGTTGCAAAATCTATTAATATCGGCTTCTTTGGGAGGTTTCAATAGTATTCCCCCAAATCCGTTATAACCAGAATTTCTCATCTTGTGTACTGGAAGAATCTTCCGCTACATAATCTATGCTTTTAACAAATCCTTCCTCAACGGCTTCACGCAGCGAATATTGGCTTATGACATCGGTAAAATATTCGTCGCCTATATAGCAGGTGCCGGATAATCCCACGATGTATTTAAAACCGAATTCCTCATCAACTAAAAATTCTTTCCATTTTTTGAATGACTTGCCTGTCTGATTGAAGACATGATGTGTTTCATCGTTGATGACAAGCGTCCTGTCTCCCTTGCCCGCAAGGCTTTCCCGTATGGAAGACTTGACATGTTCATAAAGCGCGTGACAATTCTCCACACAAATGGAACCCGTAGTAATGCTTTCAGTGGCGTTAATGATGTGTGGATTTCTTATGACCGCATCTTCAGCCAGAAGATCGCGCAATGTCTCATCGCCGGAAAGCAGTTTGAATTTTTCCATCAATCCATCTTCAATCGTGGTTGAAGGGCAAACTACCAGCACATGGTCAACCGCTCCCTCGGCAAGTAATATGCGGGCAATACCGTAGATGACATAACTTTTGCCAGTTCCTGTGGCCAAATCCAATGAGCAGGAAAGTTTATCGGGAAATTGCAAATGCTTCTTAAAATTCTCAAATGAGCCGTAAAATGTTTGGAGCGTTTCATTGGTATGATAATTTTCTTCTGCCAGTTCGGTGATACTTTTATAATTTCTGCCAAGTAGATAAAAAAGCGTATTGCGAATTGCCGTTTTCTGATATTCTCGTTCTCCGCATAAGGCATCTAAAAAACCTTCATATTTATTAATATCAAAAATAGCGGGCTTAACACTTTTGCTGACTTTTAAAACAAGTTCCTGATTGAGAAAGCGTTGATGTTCCAGCATATCACTTGCCTCCTCTCTTGACTTGTTTTGTGTCAGCAAAATCCTGCAATGTCTTGACCTCTCGATATTCGTTGCCGTAAATATCCAGATAAATGATCATGATTCGATCTTTGAAGTTTCCTTTCGGCAAAAACACCTTCCATCCGTTTTTCTCAATCTCACTGGCATAATAGACCTTGCCCAAATTAAAGACCTCGCCATTATAATCAAAATCCACAATGACCATGGATAATGATTCCCAGTTTCCCAACTGGCTTGCGCCTTTGAGCATGGCTTCGCTTTTGAAAGTTTTTATTTTGATGACCGCATATTCCGGCAATTGTCCTTTAGACTTTTCGATAGAATAGGTGCATTCAACCTTAGGCTGTCTAATAAAATCAAAACCAACGGCATCCACCGTGTCGTTGACCTGGCTCTCATCTATGGGCTGTTTGATGGCTTCAAAATCCTTGATCTGCAATTCGTTTATGATGGAATATGGAATACGTAGGATGTAATAACGCACCGACCCTTTATCGATATAGTCCTCCAGAAAAGTAACGCTGGCAGCAGGGGCAATGATGAAAAAATGACGGCTGATTTTAGAACCGATCATGGAATGCAGGTCGTCGATAAACCCGTAATCCAGCACCACGCCACCTTCTTTTTGATAATCAAAAACCAGTACATCCGAACGTCCGTTATAGCCATCCAGTTCAATACCTGAAACGGTATGCCTGTTGTCCCGGCAATTGAAAAGCAACAGGGCAAACTTGCGCCATTCTGCCCACGGCAGTTTTTTCAGTTTTGAAAAGTCATACAAGCCCGCGTGATACAAGGTGAACGGTTTTGGTTTTAACTTTTTGCCTTTGTTTCCGATCTCACTTTTCAAATTCAGCAGCCGTTTTTGCATGGTATAAATGGCCAGTTTACCGCAATCAATACCGATCCAGCGACGATCCAGTTTTTCAGCAACGGCTAATGTAGTGCCAGACCCAGCGAAGGCGTCAAGGACAATATCATCCTTTTTTGTAGATGCTTCTATTAATCTTTTTAAAAGCGCTTCCGGTTTTTGTGTAGGATAACCCACTTTTTCTAGTTTAGTATATGCATAGGTTCCAGTTGGATGGTCATTGAATACTTTAGCTATTTTTTTATTTCCCATCCAAACACTCCATACTGTCTGTGGTCTTTTTCTGTTTGCTTCCTCAATGGCTTGTTTTTTTGTTAATTTTGGATTGTCGCAAATATAGGTTTTTAAATAACTACTACCACCGCTGCTTTCTCTGCCACGAGTATAAAACCAACCATTTTCATCTTTCTGTAATGCTCCTGTGATTCTTTCTGGATATCCTAAACGTTTAGGTGGG
>JAFDHR010000473.1 GCA_019308645.1 Deltaproteobacteria bacterium | reverse complement strand
CACGCACCGTCTATGAAGCCCGTATGCTGACAGAGACAGCAAGGGAAAAGGGTGTAACTTGCCGAGCGCGCTATTGTAACGTCCTATGAACACTGTACTTATGAAACATTAGTTTTGATAAAAGAGGTCTCCAAAGGTAAAACATTAAAAAATAACAGTAATGTTTAACCTTTTTTAAGGAGACCCAAAAATGATTATGACAAAAGAACAAGCGATTCTCAAGGCAAAAAGTGAGTTTGAGCAGATGGTAATAGCCGTTCGTAAAGCGGCTGCAGAGGGACAACGAATAGATCTTGTCGAACGTGATCTCTGGCAACGGATGCTGGAGATGTCCCGTTTGATGCTCCAGGGATTCGTAGACTTGCAAGGTCATGGTGATGTTGGAGCAACGCTCGAATATGAAGGCCAGCGGTTAAACCGGTTGGATGGATACTATCGCCGTCGGTATGTTTCTGTATTTGGTGAAGTAACGATTTTACGAACAGTTTACGGCACACGCCCGACACAGAAACACCAGATGGTCCCACTGGATGCGAGATTAGGTTTGCCGGAAAGTGACTTTTCATATCTACTGCAGCAATGGGACCAATCGTCATGTGTAAAAAATTCATATGACCAATCACGTCAAACAATTGAAGATATTTTGGGCATTGGCCAATCGGTAGGCAGTCTGGAACAGATGAATCGTTCTATGGCTGAGAACGTGGAAGCATTTCGTAATACTCAACCAGCGCCGGTAGCAGAGGATGAGGGTCCGCTTGTTGTACTTACAGCAGACGGCAAGGGCGTTCCTATGCGTAGGGACCCGGAAAAAGGTGCCCCAGCGGTTACAGGCCGGCGCAAGAAAGGCCAAAAGGCTAATAAAAAACGTCAAGCTTGTGTGGGAGGGGTATATACCATTAAGCCATTTCCTCGAACGGCTCAAGACGTGGTCGATGAGGTGATGCGTAAGCGTAAGAAGCAACAACGTCCATCTCCGCAAAACAAGCGGCTGCGTGCGGAGTTGACTCGAACTATAGATGGCAGAGAAATCAAAGGTAAAGAGCTTATCTTTTCGTGGTTTTGCAAAGAGCTTAAGGCACGCAACGGCGACGGTAAAAAAAAGGTTGTTTGCGTTATGGATGGTGAACGAGCATTGTGGAAAATGCTTGCCAAGTACATTGTAGGGATTGTTTGTATTATCGATATCTATCATGTTCTGAAACGTATTTGGGATGCAGCCCATTGCTTCTTTCCTGAAGGCAGCCAGGAAGCGAGCACCTTCGTGACTGAACGACTTGAGCGTATTTTAGAAGGAAAAGTCGGTCGTGTAATAGGCGGCCTCAAGCAGATGGGCACGAAACAGAAGCTCAGCAAAAGCCGACGGAAGCAACTTTCTGAAGCAATTGGCTATTTGGAACGGAACCGCCATTTAATGAAATACGACGAGTACTTGGCCAATGGTTACCCGATTGGCAGTGGCGTTGTGGAAGGTGCTTGCCGTCATTTGGTAAAAGACAGGATGGAATTGACGGGTATGCGTTGGCGAATTGTTGGTGCTCAAGCGATGTTGGATTTACGTTCGGTATTTTTGAACAACGATTGGGGAGCATTCCAGCAATATCGCATAGAGGCCAATTGCCGTAAGTTGTATCCATACAGAGAGATAATTGAATCAAGATGGAGTAAAGCAGCATAGCGGAAGGCTGGTTACGCCCAAATGAATTGCTCACGGTTGACGACCTTAATCGAGGAAAACTTCATAAGAATGATATTCTCTTTATTAACTGGCAAAAACTTGTGTCAAGACGGGCTGAGGACAGGCGACTGCGACGGCCCGAAGAAGAAAAAGATCAAAAAGAAACCGGTGTATATTTCGAAGATTTCATAGAAAATGCACACGAGGACGGCAGAGAAATAATTCTGATAGTCGATGAATCACACACACACAAAACAACGGAACTTGCAGGGAATGTCGTTGATGGTATAAACCCGCGCATCATTATTGACGTATCGGCTACGCCAAAACCTAATAGTATCCCTACGGCGGAGGATATTGAAGAGGGTCGCGGTGGTTTTGTTTATGTAAAAAGGGATGACGTTGTCGATGAGGGCCTTATAAAGGAAAATATTGTCGTACAGACCGAAGAAGAGTTAAGGCGTTTTGGCCAAACTGATCTTGATGAGGTTTTGTTACAATTAGGTTTTGTTAGAAGGGCTGAGTTAAAAAGGCAACTTGTCGCACTTGGGAAAAGTGTAAATCCTTTGATGCTGATACAGCTTCCCAATGATGACCAGAAACTTAGAGAAATCGGGCAAAGGAAAAAAGAGGATATTGTTTTAGAGTTTTTGAGGG
>JAFDHR010000472.1 GCA_019308645.1 Deltaproteobacteria bacterium | reverse complement strand
ATAACCGGCATAAGGCGCGGCGGCTTTTTGCCGTCGCCCTTAATGCCGATGTTAGCCTTTGATCCGGTTTTTCGCCATATTGTACCGTGCAATCTGTCGCCACATCTGAAAAAAGCGGACAAACCGTGATGATTTTGGAATTCGCCCTCTTGATATCTCAATTAAATAGGAGCCACGTGATATTGATAAGTTTCGCAACTCAATTATTTTCGAGATGATAAAGAATAAGAAATACTCATGTTCTCTTTCTGAATTATGAAATCGGCTCTTTACTGCCTCGAAAATCTCTGATACTCCAACTTCCGGTATGTCGGGATTCATCTGTCTCAAAGCACGGGATATGTTATCGCGGACAGAAAAGTCCTTAAACCATTTATATTCATTCCTAACAACATTTTCGACCTCGGTGTCGCTCAAATTCGGAACATGCTCTCTTACGATCTCAGTGATAATACCAAGAACATCAGCGTCTTCAGGAGATAACCCTGATTCAAGGTTTCTCAGAGCTATCAGCTCATATTGGCGACTGATTTTTTTATGGAGCCGCTGCCAATCTGAAGCAAAAAGTCCCATGCAAGACTCCTTAATTTGAAGGCTAACATTAACAAGCAAATTTGCTCTAATAGGAAAATATTCAGTATATATTCAGGATAATTCGCCTTACCGTGTTATCATTAAATAAATAGTAGCAGTGGGAGTATTGCATGTCAATATTCAGGAAAGAGAAGAAACCGCTTGATGAAGTACGTAAGATAGGGGACATATCCTTGAACTAACGCTCGGGATGTCCACATCAACTTATTTTTTAAAAGATTAAATGGTTAAAAGACTCAGGACTTGGAGACGGCATCTCAATAGCCCGCGCTTTGTTCAGTGAGGTGTTATGTTGAATCTGTAGGCTTCTTTTCGGTGCCGTATTCTTAAAATGAGAGCCGTGTCCCCTATGATCGAAAAAATTACCCTGAAATCCCCGACCCTAAATTTTCTCAAACCTGAGAATTTACCTGTTAATATTGGTAAAGCTTCAGCTTTTTGTGGGAGTTCATCTTCAATTTTTTTTAAAATTCTATCGGCCTGTTCCTTATCGATTTTTTTGAGATCACGGGAAACGGATTTCTTGAATGCGATTTTATATTTCAAGTTCTTTCCTCATGTCCTCAATAGAAATTACCGGATCAGTTATATCGTGCAAACGATCATAAGCAACCTGAAGGTCAGCGATTTCAGCTAAGTAGGATTCCAATGCTTTTTGGACATGAAATGATTTTGGCCGTTCTGTTTCTTTTGCTATTTCAGATAATTTTGATGCGAGTTCGTCAGAGACTCTTATTGATAATGCTTTGCTCATACATTGCCTCCATTGTATTTATTTGTAATACATTGTAATCATAATAAAAGCAAAGTGCAAGTTCTTTTTCAAGGTTTGAAAAATATAATTTACATATAGAGGAATTTCGCCTGATCCCAACATATCGGGAGTGAAGAAAAGCTAATAAATGGCGAAGCTAAGATAGAAGCGTTTCTGACGCATCTGGCTGCTTACAAGGAAGTGTCTCCATCTACCCAAAACCAAGTTATGAATGCTTTGCTTTTTTCCGATACGAACGAAAGTTGACTTATTTTTTAGACAGGATTAACAGGATTTATTGGATTTTTTTGTTTTCATCACTTTCCTGATGAAAGTGGTGAAATACAATCCCGCTTCGCGGGAAATCACTGCTTCATTGTATGAGCTACTCGTATTAGGCTTATTTTACAAAATAATAGCACAATGACCCCCTTTTCAAGGCAGTGAGAGTTCACTTTCAATGTATTCGACAATTTCCAAGTCCCTGGCAGAAGGGTTGGAAAATAAGTTAATGGGAATGGGAACCTTGGGGCCCCATTTCTCATGATGTAAAAACCGATTTTGGACACTATTGATGCAACATATGTATATGATACTAGTGATATTTTCTCCAGTTGGAAACTTGAAATTCATACTTTCTTGAGGTTGTTTGTTTTTATACTCTTTCCGGTTGCATGAAAGTGATTGAAGCAGCATTGACAATCACCCAGGCAATTCTTACCTTTTATATCATAAGAATGGTACGCAAGGAGGAAAAATAATCATGCGATTTGATAAATTTACACTCAAGGCCCAGGAGGTAATCCAGAATTCTCAAGATATAGCCTCCAAAAAAGGCCATCAACAGATCTTTTGGAACAGAGAGAGGGTGTAATTCCATCCCTTTTTGGCAAGATAGGTATCAAGGAGGATGTTGTTCTTCAGGAGTTGATACAGGCACTCGATCAATTACCCAAAGTAAGTGGAGCTGGATATGGGAATGCCTACATCTCCCCTCGTTCAAAAGTGGTATTTGACCAGGCCCTAAAAGAGGCTGGCCAGATGCGAGATGAATATGTAAGTGTAGAGCATATCTTGCTTGCAATCATCGAAGATAAAGAAGGAAAAGCAGCCAAAATTTTAGCCTCACATGGATTAACCAGGGATACTATCCTAAAGGCCCTCATAGATATACGAGGTGGCCAGAGGGTGGTGGATGCAAATCCAGAAGATAAATACAATGCCATAGACCGGTTTAGCCGTGACCTTACTGATATGGCTGAGAATGATAAACTTGACCCGGTTATAGGAAGGGATGATGAAATTAGACGTGTAATCCAGGTTCTCTCCAGAAGAACCAAGAATAATCCGGTCTTAATAGGCGAACCCGGGGTAGGCAAAACTGCTATTGCTGAAGGTCTGGCTCAGAGGATTGTTCACGGAGATATTCCTGAAACGTTAAAAGATAAAAGAGTAGTTTCGCTTGATATGGGTGCATTAATTGCAGGGGCAAAATACAGGGGCGAGTTTGAGGATAGATTGAAGGCATTTCTAAAGGAAGTGATAGAGGCAGAAGGTTCCATTATTCTTTTTATTGATGAGCTTCACACCCTGGTAGGCGCTGGGGCAGCCGAGGGAGCTATGGATGCATCTAACATGCTTAAACCAGCCCTGGCACGAGGTGAACTCAGGTGTGTGGGTGCCACAACAATCAAAGAATACAGGAAACACATAGAAAAGGATGCTGCCCTGGAGAGACGCTTTCAGCCAATTGTAGTGGCAGAACCGAACGTGGAAGATACTATCTCGATACTACGTGGTCTAAAAGAGAAATACGAGGTCCACCATGGTGTCAGGATTAAAGACTCTGCCCTTGTCTCTGCTGCGGTACTTTCCAACAGATATATTACTGATCGCTTTCTCCCTGACAAGGCAATAGACCTGGTTGATGAGGCAACGAGCAGACTAAGGATAGAGATAGATAGCCTTCCCTCTGAGATAGATAATCTGAGAAGAAAAACAACCCAGCTTGAGATAGAAAGAGAGGCACTCAAAAAAGAGTCAGATAATGCCTCGAAACAACGTCTAAAGAAGATAGATGAGGAACACAACGTCTAAAGAAGATAGATGAGGAACTGAAAGGCCTCAAAGGGCAGGTAGATGAAATGACCAGTCACTGGCAAAAAGAAAAAGAGATTATTGGTCAGATAAGGGAAATAAAGGAAAAGATAGACTCCACAAAGTCAGAGGCACAGCTTGCCGAGAGACAAGGAGACCTTGCAAAGGCAGCCGAACTCAGATATAGCACTGCACTCGAGCTGGAAAAAAGGTTAGAAGAGAAAAACAGCCAGCTTACTGAGCTTCAGTCCACAAAAAAGATGCTCAAAGAAGAAGTAGACAGCGAGGACATTGCACAGGTAGTATCCAAATGGACGAGTATTCCAATAGAGAGGATGATGGAGGGTGAAAGAGATAAGCTGCTCAAGATGGAAGAGAGGATCGAACAAAGGGTTATAGGACAAAAAGATGCTATCATCGCTGTCTCAAATGCTGTTCGAAGGGCACGTTCAGGGCTTCAAGATCCAAACCGGCCTATAGGCTCATTCATATTCCTTGGTCCCACCGGTGTAGGCAAAACCGAGCTTGCCAAGGCACTGGCCGAGTTTCTATTTGACGATGAACAATACATGATCAGGATAGATATGTCCGAATACATGGAGAAGCACTCGGTAGCGAGAATGATAGGGGCACCACCGGGATATGTGGGCTACGATGAAGGCGGATATCTCACTGAGTCGGTCAGGACGCATCCCTATTCGGTAATTCTTTTTGACGAGATAGAAAAGGCTCACCCGGATGTCTTCAACATCCTTCTTCAGATCTTAGATGATGGAAGGATGACCGATGGTAAGGGTAGGACTGTGGATTTCAAAAATACGGTCCTGATCATGACATCTAATATTGGAAGTCAGATAATAAAGGAATTTGCC
>JAFDHR010000032.1 GCA_019308645.1 Deltaproteobacteria bacterium | reverse complement strand
AGCATCCACTCGTTTTCTTAATGAATGAACAAACTTTCTTGATTTTTCACCTGTGATCCACTTTGAATTGCCTGTTTGTGTAGCAATCCAGCCATCAAGAGTTAGGGCCCCCTTCAAAATCACAAATGGTTTGTCTTTTGTTATATATTTTATATAAACCTCGTTTAACCTTTTGCATTCTTCCTCTAACACGTTACATTTCACCTTCACCCCATGAGAGGAAAGGAATTCACACCCACCTCCAGTAACATGTGGATTAGGATCAACCATGCCCACAACAACTTGCTTAACGCTGCTTTTCAATATAGCCTTTGTGCATGGTGGGGTTCTACCATAATGATTACAGGGCTCCAGGTTAACATAGAGAGTGGCTCCCTTTGCGCTTTTACCAGCCCTAAATAGAGCCTCTATTTCAGCGTGTGGGGCCCCTGCCTTTTTATGATACCCAGAGCCAATAATCTTTCTATCTTTAACAACAAGCGCCCCTACTAAGGGATTTGGAGATGTGGAGCCCAGGCCCTTTTTTGCCAGCCTGAGCGTCTGTTTCATGAATCCTTCATCAATATCCATTTGATTTATTGTGTTTCTAGGGTTTGTTGTGTTTATTGAGTTTCTTGGGTTAAAGCCTTATTAACTCAATAAACGAAGGAGGTCTTCATGTCTCAAGAATTCAATATTTACATCAAGTTTTTGCAATGAAATCAAATCCTAATTTTATTGCATCTTGGAAAGCCATGTCCTCTAGGCGTGGGTTCTTTACTTTCTATTCTATTGGGACTATGAAATTCGAAATCCTAAATCGTAAACTCTAAACCCAGTCACAGGCCTGCCTGTCCCGATAAATCGGGACGGGCAGGCCTGGCATGAAATGGCTGATTTCTTTGGATTACATGCCAAAAGTACTACAGTTGCTCTATGCTACCTCCTCGGTTTGAGGCAAAATTTTTACAATCATTAGCTATTTATCCTCTCCGCTTCTTTCATCAAGCAAGTCTTTCAATTCAGTCATAAATTCATTTATATCCTTAAATTGCCGATAAACAGATGAAAATCTTACATAAGCAACATCATCCCAACTTTTAAGCCTTTCAATCACCCTCTCGCCTATTTCGGAACTGTTTATTTCCCTATTGCCACTTTCCTGAAATTGCTGGGCCAGAGAATCAACAAAATCATCAATCTTATTAACGCTTATTGGTCTCTTCTGGCAGGCCATTTGAATGCCCACCCTGATCTTTTCATTATTGAAAGGCTCTCTTCTTCCATCCTTTTTTACCACCATAGGCAAAACAGCCTCAACCTTTTCATAGGTGGTAAAGCGCTTTTTACAATTAAGGCATTCTCTTCTTCTTCTTATCGTCCTGCCGTCTTTACCAAGCCTGGAGTCAATGACCTTATTGTTAATTTCTGCACAAAATGGGCATTTCATATCGATAACCTCTCTAATTCTATATTTGCCTCAGACAGCATTTCGTCTGCCAGAGTATCTGGGTAACCCTCTGCAAAAAAGATTTTTTTTACCCCTGCATTAATAAGCATTTTTGAACAAATAATACATGGTTTGTGAGTAGAATATAGGGTTGTTCCTTTCGTAGCAACTCCATAATAGGCTGACTGTATAATTACATTCTGCTCAGCATGAAGACCTCTGCAGAGCTCGTGCCTCTCCCCAGGCTTTACATTTAGCTTCTCTCTCAGACAGCCAGTCTCCTCGCAGTGTCTTATGCCAGTCGGCGCTCCATTATAGCCTGTAGCCAAAATCTTCTTATCTTTGACCAGCACTGCGCCAACATTCCTCCTCAGGCATGTTGATCGGGTAGCTACCAGTTCTGCAATGGACATAAAATATTCTGGCCAGGAAGGTCTTGGCACTTAATCCCCCAAATCTTTTGGTTTTTTTTTGAGTTTGTTGAGTTTATAGAATTTTAACCCAACAAACTCAATAAACACAAGAAGCCCGATAAACACAATATAGAGGGAAAAATGACGGCAAAGAGAACGAACCGTTGATCTAACATCTTTCAGTACTCTCGTATCATAAGGTCTCTCTAGATCAATACAATAAATTTAAACAGGAAGCAGAAGTGCTAACAGTCAGGAGATACAAGTTTCAGGTTTCGAACCTCACGCATCAATCTCCTCCAGACGCCTTTGATGTCGGCCCCCCTCAAAATTAGTATGTAAAAAAATATCTACCATCTCTAAAGCCAGACCAGAGCCGAGGATCCTGCCCCCAAGGGCAAGTATATTAGCATCATTGTGTTTCCTGCTAAGCTCGACTGTATAAAGATTGTGACAAAGGGCAGCACGAACATTTTTGAAGCGGTTGGCAGTTATGGACATCCCAATTCCTGATCCACAAAGTAATACCCCTCTGCTAAACTTCTTTTCGGCAATGTTTTGTGCTACCTCTTTAGCGATGAGTGGATAGTCAACTGATTCATGACTGAATGCGCCTACATCTTTGACAAGATACCCTTTTTCAGATAAAAATTTTCTTATTTGCTCTTTTAAATCAAATCCAGCGTGATCTGATCCGATAATTATATTCATTGCTTGTTGCTCATTGTTTGTTGCTGGACTTCTTGCCAGCATCCGGAACCGAGAAACCAGTGATGATCTCTTCAGGGTTTATATTCTTTGAAGATTAGTGAGCTATTTGTACCGCCAAAACCAAAAGAATTAGAGAGTACAGTTCTCACCCTCATATTTCTGGCCTCGTTTGGAACGTAGTCAAGATCGCATTCAGGGTCTTTAAATTCATAGTTGATAGTTGGAGGGATGAGGCTATTTTTTATTGTCAATATGGAATATATTGCCTCTGTCACACCGGCGCCACCTAAGATATGCCCTGTCATCGATTTAGTGGAAATCACAGGAACCTTGAATGCATAATCCCCGAAAACGGATTTTATTCCCTTAGTCTCAGAAATATCATTCAATTTGGTGCTCGTTCCATGTGCATTTATACAATCAATGTCAGCAGCATTTATTCCTGCATCCTTCAGTGCAGCCTGTATGCACAGGCTAGCCCCTATTCCTTCAGGGTCGGGAGCAGTGAAATGATAGGCATCTGAAGACATACCATAGCCAGCTATTTCAGCATAGATACCTGCAGCCCTATCAAGTGCATGAGTTAGTTCCTCTAAAATAATAATGCCTCCGCCTTCTGAGATTATAAAGCCATCTCTTTCATTATCAAAGGGTCTTGATGCCTTCTCTGGCTCTTCATTTCGTGTTGAAAGGGACTTCATTGAGGTAAAACCCGCTAAGGCCAATGGGGTTATACAGGCTTCTGTCCCGCCAGTTATCATCCCATCAGCCGCTCCCCGCTGGATTAACTTAAAAGACTCGCCAATGGCATGGGAACTCGCAGCACATGCTGTTACTACTGCAGTGTTTGGACCCCTTGCCCCAAATTCCATAGATATCTTGCCTGGCGACATGTTGGCAATTATACCAGGAATAAAAAAGGGGCTTACCCTTCGTGGCCCTTTTTCTAAAAGAATCTGGTGATAATATTCAATGTTCCTCAATCCACCAATACCAGATCCGGTCACGCACCCTATCCTGTGACTGTTTTGTTGTGTTATCTTAAGCTTTGAATCCTCAATGGCCATTCGAGCTGAGGCCATAGCATAGTGAATGAAAATATCGAGGTGCCTCGCATCCTTTGATGCAAGAAAGTCCTCAGATCTAAAATCCTTTACCTCCCCAGCAATCTGGGAAGTAAATGAAGATGCATCAAATTTTGTAATAGGCCCTATACCAGATTTGCCTTTTGAGACAGCCTCCCAATTTTCTTCCACACCAATACCAAGGGGTGTAACCATTCCTATCCCTGTAATGACAACTCTTCTGCTCATCCTGGTGTTCTCCTCAACTATTTAGCAACCGTTCACCCCGATTTATCGGGATTATCCGTTACCCGAAAGGGGAGATGTCCCTTTAGAGCAACCCATTGCTTGACCTGTTGATGGATATGTCTATTTAAGCAGTTCATTACCACTATTGACTTATCGGTGAACAGTGAACTGCCAACGGTGAACGTTCTCAATATCTAAATGGGAATTTATCCCGTATTTTTTTCAATGTATTCGATAGCGTCCCGAACAGTAGTGATCTTCTCAGCCTCCTCGTCAGAAATAGATACACCAAAATCCTCTTCCATGGCCATAATCAATTCTACTTGATCGAGTGAGTCTGCTCCTAAATCATCCACAAATGATGCCTCTGGTATTACATCTTTCTCATCAACTTCCAACTGTTCGCAAATAATCTTTGTTATTTTTTCCGCAACTGACATGTGTACCTCCATAAATTATTTGTTAAATAACCTGTAACTACTCAGGTATCTTGCCACAAAGGCACCAAGACACCAAAACTATAGAATTATTCTTTATTATAGCTTGAAAACTCCGTTATTCAATGTATATTTATCTTCTCTTTGGGTCTTTGTGCCTTGGTGGCTGAATACAAATAAACTTACATATAAAGACCGCCGCTTACATGAATAACTTGCCCTGTAAGATATGTTGCGCCTTCAGAAGCTAACCAATAAACAGTGTCGGCCACCTCATCAGGCTCCCCAATCCTACCCATAGGAATCTGGGACAGAAAGGCTTCCTTTGCCTTATCAGGAAGCGTTTGTGTCATCTCAGTATTAATAAAACCTGGTGCTACTGCATTGACGGTAATACCTCTGCTAGCCAACTCCCTTGCAACAGTCTTAGTGAAACCCATTATGCCTGCTTTCGAGGCTCCATAGTTAGACTGACCAATGTTTCCAATTTGACCAACAACAGAGGAAATATTTATAATTCTTCCACTTCTCTGTTTTATCATTGACCTCATTACAGCTTTGGTGCAATTAAAAACGCTTTTCAGGTTAACCTGAAGTGTCTGATCCCATTGCTCCTCAGACATCCTCATTAAAAATGCATCTCTTGTTATCCCGGCATTGTTAACCAGCACATCCACCCTCCGAAAATCCTTGACCACCCTCTGAAAAAATTCCTCAACATCTCTAAAGGAAGAAACATCGAGTTTCTCTGACCTTGCCTCAATATTCATTTTATCAAGCAGTTCCAATGTCTTTTTTTCTGCAAGGTCATCAGGGTCATAATGCACAAATATAATTCTTGCACCCTCTTGAGCAAATCTAACACAGATTGCCCGGCCAATTCCCTTAGATCCTCCAGTGATAACTATTGTCCTTTTTGATGCAGACACTTACATCTTACCTTTCATTTTCTTTGCTGTGAAATGCAGCCAATCCTTCCTCCAGCCGCTCTTTGACATGATTATTAACAAAATCAATAGCTATTCGAATCGCATTCTTTATAGCCTTAGGGCTTGAATCACCGTGACATATAATTCCAACACCTTTTACCCCTAAAAGAAGGGCTCCCCCATGTTCTGTATAATCGAGATTTCTTTTAAAATCTTCAAACGCTCTTTCACTAAGCCAGAATCCAAGCCTGGAGATCAAGCTCTTGGACATTTCTCTTTCAAACATAACACCTATGGTCTCGGCCATTCCTTCACTTAATTTAAGCGCTACATTACCTACAAATCCATCGCTAACAATTACCTGTACATCTCCAGAAAAAATATCCCTCCCTTCAACATTCCCAACAAAATTAAATGGGCCCTTTTTAAACAACTCATGTGCAATTCTGACCTGCTCATTTCCCTTGCTTCCCTCTTCCCCGATATTCAAAATGCCGACCTTTGGATTGTCGATATTAAGCAATGAGCGGGCAAAAATATCACCCATAATTCCAAATTCAAAGAGCTGCCTGGGTTTGGTATCAACATTAGCGCCAACATCAATCAAGACGACATTTCCCTTTGCCCCAGGAAAAATACCAGCCAAAGCCGGCCTTTGCACGCCTTTTAACCTTCCAAGAGTAAGAACAGCAGCGCCTACAGTTGCTCCAGAATTTCCGGCGCTTACGACAGCATCAACATCGCCTCTCCGTGCAAGGTCAAAGGCCACCATAATAGAGACATCTTTCCTGTGTCGTAGCACCTTGAGAGGTAATTCATCCATAGCCACCATCTGGGAACAGTGATGAATCTTGATCCTGTTATCTCGGTTTCCGTTTTTACCTAACTCTTTCCGGATGAGGTGTTCATCTCCTACTAAGGTGAGATTCACCCCAAATTCAGACCGTGCCCAAAGGGCACCTTGCACGTTCACTCCGGGGGCGTGGTCTCCTCCCATGGCATCTATTGCTATATTCAGATCAACCCTCTTCTGTTTTGATTACTGTCCCACCCTTATAGGTACCACAATTCATGCATACATGATGTGGTAGGACTGGTTCGTGACATTGAGGGCAAAATGAAATGGTGGCCACTTTTAGGTGATGATGAGATCTCCTCATATCCCTTCTTGATTTTGATGTTTTCTTCTTAGGTACCGGCATAATGAAATTTCCTTAATTTTGTCATTGGTCATTTGTCATTGTTGACACTTCTTCCCAGCAGACAACTGACAATTATCAACTGACATTTCCAAATGTCTCATAACGTGATTGACATGAACACGTTGTTGTATTCAAATTACATCCACATATAGGGCAAAGCCCTTTGCAGTCTTTCGTACAAAGAGTCTTCATTGGTAAATTGAGAATAAGCTGCTCTTTTATTATCTGATCTGAGTCCAAAAAATTATCATCAATGAAATCCAGGTTAAGGTCATTTTCTGATAGTTCAACCTCTGCTTCCCCTTTAAATGGAAACATTGACAAGTATATCCTAAAATCTGTTGTTACATCCTTACTGAAAGTTTCAAGACATCTGTCACATCTCAAAAGCAACCTGGCAGATAAAAGACCATCTACTACTATCTTTTCGCCAGTTTGGTATATCTTAAGCCGGACAGAAAGTGGGCTTTCAAGACCCACGATCCGGTCCTCATCGAAATCTGTTTTCCACCATCCTGGTTCAAGTGAGAAACCTATTTCTTTACCCCCTGGAGGGATCTTTGTCAAATTGATTTTCATTTATGTCTGAGAATGTACAGTTGACTATTATAACTACCGTTAATAATTAAGATTTGCTTTTATATAGAGTACTCCTTTTTGTCAAGATAATTTCTTCTTGTTCCCACTCTTGAATTGCTGCATAGAAAGTAGTAAGATAAATGAGCCTAATGTTCATGAAAAAGGAAATGAAAACAAGACAAATATTTAAGACCTATAATAGGAAAGGAAACCGGACAATTTCTAAATTTAGGTATTGTCCCGTATGCGGCACACAATGTATTTCCACATCAACACTCAGGCATACCAAGCTTATATGCCCGGGGTGTGGTTTTACTCTCTATCAAAATCCCTCCCCAGGAGTCGTCGTATTAATTGTTGACAATGACATGATACTATTAGGTGAGAGGGATAACAAGGTATTTATGGGAGGGAAATGGAGCCTTCCTGGTGGATTTATCGAGTTTGATGAAGACTTCCTATCTGCAGCCCATAGGGAAATAATGGAAGAGACTGGCCTTTCTATAAAAATCATCTCCATTATCAGTGTTGTTTCTAATTTTTTCTCACCTGACCTTCATACCTTAGTAATTGTGCTGCTGGCAAATAAAATGAATGGTACCCTACGACCTGGTGATGACATGGTGAAATTAGAATGGTTCCCCCTTTCAGGGCCTTTCCCTTCTATGGCCTTTGAAGCAGATAAACATATAATTAATAGGTACTATACAACAAAACTAACTGGAACATCAGTAGATCCCCGGTTTGCTTCACTGTAAAAGAAAGGTATAAGTTCAGCCACCAAGTCTCAAAGGCACGAAGAAATGATTCTGTCTCTTATTAAAAATGATATTTAAAGAATTATATAATAATCTTGGTGACTTAGTGTCTTTGTGGCTGAACTATTACAAAGAAAGATATTAGGGTAACAGTTTGCAAAGAAAAATGAGAGCATGCCATCATGAATTGTGAAATAGTAACTATCGGCAGTGAACTTTTACATGGCCAGATAATAGACACCAATGCATCCTATATTGCTCGCACACTTAATTCTATCGGAGTTAACATAGCTTTTCATACTACCGTAGGAGACACATATACCCAAATAAAGGATGTTCTTTTCCAGGCACAGGATAGAACCGATCTGGTTATTACTACAGGTGGTATCGGGCCCACAGAAGATGACCTGACAAGAGAGGCGATAGCCGATGTGGTAGGTGTTCCACTTATATTTATAAGGGAATTAATGGATCAAATCGAATCTATTTTTAAACGCATTGGGTATAGCATGCCAGAAAACAATAGAAAGCAGGCCTTTATACCTGATGGAGCCACCCCTATTCCCAATGAAATAGGAACAGCTCCCGGTTTTATTATAGAAAAAGGAGCAAAGGTAATTATTGCCCTTCCTGGAGTGCCAAAAGAACTAAAATATCTCCTTAACAAAAAAGTTGTTCCTTACCTTAAAAAACGTTTTCAACTTGATCAGGAATTAATTTCCTCTAAAACTCTCAAGGTAACAGGGATAGGCGAAAGCAAGGTCGATACCCAGATAAAAGATCTCATTAAGGAAACTATTAATCCAACTATCGGCATCTTAGCTTCACCAGGTGATATAAGTATCACGATAACAGCCTGGGCAAAAAATGAAAGAGAGGTCGAGGTTCTTATCAGGCCAATCGAGCGAGAGATTAGATCACGCTTAGGAATTAATGTCTATGGTATCAACGAAGACACTCTCCATGGAGTTGTCACAAATCTTCTCAATAAAAGAGGCGATACCTTATCTGTTTTAGAGACCTTTTCAGGAGGGGAGCTAACAGGGAGGTTGCAAAGGTCACTATTATCCCCGCTTCATAAAAGTATTGTGATAGGGAAAAAAGAACAAATCCTTTCCTTCTTGAATAAGAAAGGCCATGATCTTGAAATTAACAAGGAGACAGCTGAGTCTCTGGCTAAAAAAATCAAACGTGAGGGAAACAGCTCAATTGGCTTAGCACTTTTAGGAACACTAAAAGCGGCTGAAAAGGGATATAAAGTAGATGCCCATGTCGTGGTTTCAGGTGAAAATGTCAATGGTAGCTACGATTGGACAATGGGTGGTGATATCCCTACCCTTCAGAATAGAAGCGCAATAATAGCCTTGAATACACTAAGGTTAGCCCTAATTTCATGACTGTAGGGTTTTACAGGTATCAGTAGTTAATGCATAAAATCCTGGCCCATAGGACCAGGCCTTGGTTATCCCCATAGGGGATTTACTTTGCTGGAATTTCAATGGCTTATGGGATAATGGACAATGGAAAAAGTGGCTCACTTGATACAAAAATGCAATTTATGGCCGTATATAGTATAACCTATACGATTAATAGTACTATGTTTGAGGTAATGGCATTGAGTAATACGTAACTAATAACCTATAGCGAGGTGATTAAAATGATACGTCAACCAGCAGTAGCCAATCAATTTTATCCTGGAAGAGAAGCGGATCTTAAAAAAGATATTTCTGCGAGGATTAAGCCTGCCACAGGTGAACAAAAAAAAGAAAAGGTATTGGCCCTAGTATCTCCTCATGCCGGTTATATGTACTCAGGCAATGTTGCCGGAGCTGTCTATGCCGTAGCCGATATTACCAAGGAAGTAATAGTTATGGGCCCTAATCACCATGGTCTTGGGGCACCCTTTGCTGTTATGGCACAGGGTGTTTGGCGCATGCCATGGGGTGATATTAGCATAAATGAAAAACTGGCTAATCTTCTGATTGAAGAATCCAGGTGGTTACGCGCTGATGATCAGGCCCACATACAAGAACATTCTGTTGAGGTGCAATTACCTTTTATTCAATATATCAAAGCTGATGTTGAATTTGTTCCAATTGTTCTTGGCAGAGCTGACTTTAAGACATGTGAAGAAATGGGTACAGCCATAGCCAGGGCTATAAAGAAATTCGGTAGGCCTGTTCTCATTATAGCCAGCACAGATATGACTCACTATGAATCACAGGAAAGCGCTAAACAAAAAGATCAATTAGCAATAGAGAGGGTCCGTTCTTTGGATCCCGCTGGCCTTTTAGAGACAGTTGATGATAATAACATATCTATGTGCGGCGTAATTCCAACCACAATAACCCTGATAGCAGCTAAGGAACTGGGTGCAACCAAGGCAAATTTGGTAGCCTATGCCACATCAGGAGACGTGAGTGGTGATTATAGCTACGTTGTAGGTTATGCTGGATTTATCATTCAATGACAGGTCATCCTGAATAATGAAATATCTTGGATTTCTTAGGGCTCACCGATAATAATGTCAGTTGGTTATCTGCTAATACTATACCTTATGTCATGATTTTACAGCCTGTTGCCCAAACCCAATTCTTGTGGCTCTGTTACAGGGTAAAATGGTGCCAGGGCTTAACATGTTTTCAAATAAAAACCTTATTGTCAAAAACACTAAATCACGCAGATCTGTCTTTTCCACGAAAAGGGCAAAATGAGTTGATTGACAAGGTTTATAATAAATGACCTCATGGAAAAACTTGCCCATGTAGCCCTATTAGTCTGTGTAAATTGCCTTATCTGGGCATTGCTCTTTGATATTGCCCCCTTTGAGTGATTGGCAAGAACAAGGATATTTTGTAAGGCAGCTATGAGAAAGTCCTGAATCGCCATTCTCCATAGCCTTCTCTATCTTGCCCTTTTAAAACCATATCTTTTAGACCTTGCAAAGGATCTCTCAGATAAGTGTTGTCTCGTTTTGATATCCCTTTTGGCCTCTTGGCTTTGGGCATATGTGAGCATGATATCTAACTCATTTTGTCTTATGTGACGTTTTAGACTTTGGCCATCCTTAGAGCGGGTGCACTGCTTTCTGATCTCACATTGGGCACATATTTCAGAAGGGGCCTTGTACTCATAGTGGTTTCTCTTTTTATTATAATTTCGCCTTTTTAGGGTATTGTCTGCAGGGCAAGTGAAGGTGTCTGTTTCAGGGTGATAGGTAAAGGCCTCTTTGGGAAAGATCCCTTTTTGTCGCCCTGATCCCCTGTGTGTCTTCTCTAAGGAAGGAATATGGGCCTTGATCCCCAAATCATGACAGAGAAGAAAGTTATTGATCGTTCCATATTTGCTGTCGACTACGGTGGTGACAACAGCCTTTTGAGTATTTTTCTGATGTATATCAATCATCTCTTTGAAAACATCACCATCATCTACAGAGCCAGGGGTTATATGGGTAGCAGTGTTTACCTCATGAGCGGGATCTACCGCCCTATGTGTCTTATAGCGCAGTTTTGATTTGCCACCACTATGGCGGGTAACAGATGCATCAGGGTCAGTGGTAGATATATATCGACTGTTGGCCGGGGTTGTTTTCTCAGCTACTTCCTCATCTAATCGCTTCTCAAGTTGCCTGTAGCCTTTGTTGAGATATTTCTTTAAACTGTATGTATCTACCACGGAGTTATTGGAGGCATCTGCATCGATGAGTCTGGCATCTATAAAAAGTTTGCTGCCATCAACTAAACCAGCCTCTACACATTGCCATACCATACGCTCAAAGAATTTTTTAAATGCCTTGACTCCCCACCTGGATCTGGCCTTGCTTAACACACTGTGATTGGGGATCTCATCATCCAGGTTATAGCCAAGAAAGTACAGCCAATCCAGGCGCTCTGGGATAGTGAGCATAAGTTCTCGTTCAGAGCGAACATTATAAAGGGTTAAAAGGAGCATCATCTTGAGGATAACCGGAGGAGGAACAGAGACATTGCCATTGTCTCCATAGTTATCCTTTACCTCTTTATAGATAAAATTAAAGTCTATTTTCTCTAAGGTCTTTCTTAGAATATGATTTTTACGAATGCGCTTTTCCAGATTAAAACCCACTACAAAAAGTTTATGCTGGAAAGATGATCGATAACCCATCATGGCGAAGACTCCATATATATTGTATTAGCCATGATTTTACAATAAGTTTATCATATTAGCAATAAAATTATGATAAAATAATTAAAATGTATATAATTTAGATATTCAATTGGGTTTGGGCAACAGGCTGTTGAGGTTTTACCCTAATTTATTACGTCAATTGATAATTTCCAGTTTTTGCTTCAGCCAGGTTCATACCGCGCATCAAGCCATAGCATCTTCTCCCAATAGCGCCATACGGAAACGATCCCTCAGGTAGGCACCATCCTTTGGCGGAAGGACCAGTGGCAGAGCCTCTGCCCTCACCTTGA
>JAFDHR010000471.1 GCA_019308645.1 Deltaproteobacteria bacterium | reverse complement strand
AATGAGACGCTGGAGCATCTTGAGCAGATTGTTAACCGTGGTGTTGAGATTGAAGGAGGTAAACTCCATTGGCTGCCTGCGACTGAAAAGAAGTAGTTGACGGGTGAGGCTTGCAGCGCGTGTAGAAGAAATATCTATCTGCTTCAAGTCCCTGTACAAAGGGTCTGCCTCATCTAATTTCATCATTGCCAGATCGGCATACCCTGAAATAGCAGTCAGGATGTTGTTGAAGTCATGGGCAACTCCACCGGCCAGTATTCCAATGGCTTCCATCTTCTGGACTTGAAGGAGCTGGGCTTGGAGTTTCTTCTTTTCTTCCTCTGCCTGCTTTCTTTCTGAGATATCGTGCATAGAACCAATAAACTTGATAGGATTGCCCTGTTCATCTTTCATCAGCAAAGCTGTAACCGAACAGGGATGTTGTGAACCGTCTTTATCTGTCAGAGAGATTTCGAAATCATTAACTTTTCCTTTGTCTAAAATGATCTTTACAAATTCGTCCCTCTCTTCCGGAGTGGTGTAAATATCATATAATGATCTCCCAATTAACTCTTTCCTATTGTATTTAGATACGTTCTCGACTGAAGGACTGATTTCCAAAATAGTGCCATCAAGGCTTGATTCGTAATAAACATTTTGTATGTTTTCAAATATTCTTCTATATTTTGTCTCACTCTCCCTCAGCGCCTCCTCGGCACGCTTGCGTTCGGTGATATCGCGTGCAATACCAAGCACCACGGTTTTACCTTCGACTTTTACAGGATAAGTTCGGATCTCCACCGAAACCTGACTGCCATCTTTGCGATTTAAAATAAATTCATCAGGACCTGTACCTTTACCCAGCACATTTTTCATCAAAAGCTTCGACGCTTTAAGCATTTCTTTCTTAGAAATGAGTTTAAGTTTTAAAAAACTTTTTCCAATCAGTTCTTCTCTTTTGTATCCCATTAAATCTTCAGCAGCTTTGTTTCCATCAATGAAAGTTCCTTTAAGGTCATTCAGGTAATAAGCATCCGGAGCAAATTCAAATAAGATTCTTAATCTTCCTTCCGAGCTATTTAATGCTTCTTCCGTCTTCTTGCGCTCGGTGATGTCCACATGGACACCAATAGCTCTATGTGGAACCCCATCTTTATCTTTTTCATAAGATTTGCCTCTGCCTGATATCCATTTCCAATTCCCATCCTTTGTTTTCAACCTAAATTCAACCTCATAAGGTTGCGCATTTTTTACGTAATTTTCAACTTCTGGAACAATGGTTTTTTGGTCATCTGGATGCATAAGATTAACCCAGGTTTCCAGTTTCATTGGCAGTTCACCCGGTTCATAGCCCAGCATGGTATAATAACGCGGGCTGAAATAGACATCATCCGTATCAAGATTCCAGTCCCAGAAGCCGTGTTCTCCGGCGTCCATTGCAAGTTCTAAGCGTTCACGGGTTTTTATCAATTCTTCCTCCGCTTGCTTGCGTGCCCTGTGTTCTTCTGCTTCCTTAAGTGCACGTTTCACAACAGGGACTAATCGGGAGAGTCTGTCTTTTAGCACATAATCCGTTGCACCTGCTTTCATGCATTCCACGGCAACTTCCTCACCTATTGTTCCGGAAATGAGGATCGAAGGAATATCTGCTGCAAGTTTTCGTCGTATTTCCAAAGCAGCTAAACCACTAAAAGAAGGAAGTTTATAATCTGTCAATATCAAGTCGGGTTTTTCATCAAGTGCTTTTCTAAAGGCTTTTTCCGTATCTACCCTGCTCCATTCTACAGTAAAGCCTTCCCGCTCAAGTTCCTTTACTGCTAATTCAGCATCATCAGGGTTATCTTCGAGGATTAGAAGATGTAATGGTTTTTTCCCATAACCTGGCTCCCTTCTCATTTTGGATTTTGGAATTTAGATTTTGGATTCATTTTTACTTTTTCCTGGCTGTTTTTATGGATGAAACGATTATTGCAATGATTTCGTCATTTTCCTCCATTAGAGAATCAATAAAAGCGTCATCAAGAATTTCCATCTCTTTGATGATTTCAAGCCAAAATAATGTTTCATCAGCTTCTTCTTCAACAATAGCCAATTTTGAGATAAAATCTGCTGTTGATCTCGCTCTACAGGCTGCTCTGTAATTTGCGGCAATAGAAGTTCCTGATCGAAATATTTGATTCCCGATTAATCTTCCTTCTCTGTTGTCAGGTAATTTTCGGCACAATCTAATGATCTCCTTAGCAAACTCTTTTGTTCTTCTTTTCATCTCAATCTCATCCACAGTTTTCCTCCTTCAAATTAATCCAAAATCCGCAATCCAAAATCCAAAATGTGAGGGTTCTCTTTTTCATCTGCTGTTCATTCATA
>JAFDHR010000470.1 GCA_019308645.1 Deltaproteobacteria bacterium | reverse complement strand
CATGATGAAAACCTCTTCTCGCTTCATCTTTTTTAATTCGAGCAATTATTTTTGTATTCAGCCACTAAGACACGAAGTCACTAAGATTAGACAATTTATAATTGATAATTGATAATTTTATATTGACCATTTCGATACTTGGGCCACCAGAAAAAGTTTAAGGCTTATTA
This sequence comes from Deltaproteobacteria bacterium, assembly GCA_019308645.1. The sequence continues at coordinate 3,533 of JAFDHR010000470.1, read as the reverse complement.
GCAACATGTTGTGAGCTACCCTGAATTATTTGTGGAGGAGATGATTGAGCCAACTATAATGATCCGTTCATTCCATTCATTGGACAACCCTTATTGGTTAAAAAAATACTCGCATAGCACTCGCGGATCATTGGTTCCAATACCGTCTACGCCCATATCAGCGTATGGCTTCAGAAGATTTCTTTTATCAATGTTCCATACAAAAACCTTTAGATTTTCTTTATGAGCTGTTTGGACAAATTTACTGTCTATAAAAGAGTAATTCATCACGAGTGCGTCTGCAGATGCCTGAGTAGCAATACACGTGTCTACAGGGCATCCCACAAGAAGCACGCCCGTTTTAAGGTGGCGGTCCATCTCTTTTATGGTCTTTACAAACCTGTGCCAGAAAGAAATCACATATACGGTGTCTTCAATGTTGTTTTTCTTTATCAATCCGAAAACACTTTCTTCTGTCCCTTCTTCCTTCAACTCGATGACCAGATCCACCTTGTTGCCAATAAAGTCAATGACTTCCTGAAGTGTGGGTATGCGCTGGCCTTTACCCGCATCAAGTTTTTTCAACTCATCAACGGTAAAACTGCAAACAGGCCCAGTACCATCAGTGGTACGATCCACGGTTGAGTCATGTATAACGACTATCTCTTTGTCTTTGCTCAGATGCACATCTATCTCCACGGCGTTAACTCCAATCTCTATAGCCCTTCCAATTGAAAGCAGGGTATTCTCAGGCTCCAGAGCCGCAGCCCCACGATGTCCCATAATGATCATTGTAACCTCACTAAAAAATGTTAGTTAATGGCAATTTTCTCTGTTTATAAGTAAAAAATGCCAGATTCGATCACCGGTGGATCTTTTACGTCAATGGTATGTACGATATCCTTATACATCCGTTTTTTCATCTCGGCGATTACCTCTCTGCGCTTGTTTAAACCTTTTGCAAAGGAGAGTGCCTCATTCATCAGGTAATCCATATGACAGGCCTTCATGATTATGTGATGCGCTTCGCATTCCTCGGCAGTGGCCCGTTTTCCGGTATACTGCATTTCTTCAAACTTGTACATGGGTATTGCCTTTTTGATAATAGCAATCATACCGGGAAGAAACGGAATGCCAAGGTCTACCTCTGGAAAGGAAAAAAAGCCTCGGTCAGAACGCATAAAGCGAAAGTCAAAGGCACAGCTCATGATGGCTCCGCCAGCAAACACATGGCCTGATATTGCAGCGATTGTAGGCATTGGATAAAGGAGGATCCGTTTGAAAAGTTTCATCATCGTATAGAAAAATGCCTTTGCGGTCTCCATATCATTTTTTTGAATAAACGGTGCCAGCCAATTTAGGTCAATCCCGTTGCAGAAAATTTTTTGATGGGCGGAGGTAACAATAAGGGAAGTGGCATCTGTATCATTTTCAATCTCATCTAAAACCGTGAGAAAGCAGTCCAAAAATGCGAGATTGAACAGGTTTTCGCCATCGTTCATGGTAATAATAGCTACTTTTTCATCTAATGTATATTCTACTCGTGCCATTTTTCGCTCCTCCTGAATGATAAAAATTTTCTTTGCTGGGTGGATAGAATAAGATGAAAAAGTGTTGTGTGTCAAAGTAAAAAGGCTACAAGATATGCGGTAGTGAGGTTAGGCTATGATGCAAAAGTCTGCGCCTGACAGCTATCGCTCTCACTCAGGCCCTGCCCGTCGTCTGTTTAGCAGTTCTTTTCATACAATCTCTCGGCGTAGTGTTCAGAAGAACGGTGTTAAAGAGAACGTTACGTCGTACCCCTGGCCCAGACCTGGCATGCAATGCTTAGGCTGTATTGCCAGGACTTATAACTAATATAGAAATTGCAATATTTGCCAAGCAAGTCGCGCCTCCCGATCCCGTCTCGGTCTCGGGACGGGGAGGGCGGGCAGGGCAGGCTTGAATCCCGATTTCATCGGGAAACCCTGAACTTTGAACCTGAGTTACAAATAGAGGCTTACATTTCAATTCATGACATTCTCAATTACGGACTGTTTTGATACAAATACGTTTTTTACGGTCTAATCTTGATGGACTCGTAAAAAGTCCCATTTCCCCTCCCCTGGTGCTGACATTGAGACACACGTAAGACCGAGGGGGCAAATAACTATTTGATTTTATTAACTATAGAACATCATCATTTTTGTTCTGAAATTGTTAACGTTTATAACCACTTAAACAATACCCACGGTGTTACGTGTGTCCAATAGTCAGCCCCTGGTGGGAGGGGATTAAGGGGAGGGGGATGTAAGTACTTGAAATCTTAATCTTGATGAATCCGTAAAAAGTCTCAACAACATGTCATTTCGACCTGCCCGCCATCGGCTTCGCCTCTGGCGAGGCGGGCGGGGCGAAGCGAGAAATCTTACCAATGTAACATGCTGAAAACTCGGGATTTCTCCCTCTGGTCGAAATGACAGGTTCTCTAAATCCGACTTTTTACGAAGACGTCAATCTCTCTTAGGCAATAGCTTTCTAAAAACTGCGCATAGGATGAGGCAACTTATAATAAATATGAGGCAAACCGTGAAGGCATTTTTATACGCTGCCGGTGGATATATGCCATTCACTCTATCCATGCGATTCACAATGGCTCCAGTCCAACCCTGCAAGATGGCCGGACCAAGCAGGGGGAAGGGGTTAAGGAGGCCAGAAGTGAGTCCCAGGATAGGTCCTGAGGTTGTTTCTCGGACCAATGCCCAGAGATTAGTGACGAATCCTCCGGCAATTCCCCCCATGGCGAGTAACAGGACTATCATGCCTCCTGTTGATATTGCATGAAAACCTAATGCGAGAATTACCCAGATGCCCGTCATAAGAGCTACAAGACACAGAAGTGTATCGACTTTGCTATGTAAGATTCTATCTGCAAGCCATCCAGATAAAGGGGCACCAAGGATAAATCCCACCGGAATCAGCATATTCAATCCACTAGCACGTAGAGCGTCCAAATTGAGTATAGACATGATGAAGGGAGTGGCCCAGAGGCCTTGGAACGTAAAATAGGGCCCAAAAAATCCGAAGAAAAGCGCAGCCAAAACCCAGAATCGCAGAGAGCTCAGAACTCGAAGAACTGATCCCCAGGAAGTCACTGATTGGGAATTTGGTATAGGGGCTTCTTTGCTCAATGGTTCAATCACTGTGTAGTGATCCCGAACAAATACGAGGGTAGCAAGCGCAAGCATGAGTGTTATACCACCGATGATCAAAAAACTCGATCGCCAGCCCCACACATTGGACACCCATGCAAGTGGTGTGGTAGCCACGATTGCCCCTAAGTTACCTGAGGCCAGAAAAAGTCCAGTCATGGTTGCAAACTCTTTTTCTCGGAACCACTGAGCAAAGGACTTCATCGCAGGAACGTAAACCCCGCCTACGCCAAAACCTATGAGGCCCCTGCCTATAGTAGCCCACCCAATAGTTGGGGCTAATCCGAATAAGACACAGCCTAAGGTTGCTACCAAAGACCAAAATCCCACTACCTTTCTTGGCCCCAATACATCTGATAGATG
>JAFDHR010000469.1 GCA_019308645.1 Deltaproteobacteria bacterium | reverse complement strand
TTTTTATTGGCAGTAGGTCGTTTAGGGTTGTCAAAGGACTCGACAGCTTTTTCGTTGCTGACAGGAAAGCCCCGCTCCTTTTTGTCGTGGGATCGCTGTTTGCCACCATAATCGGGGGATCCTCCACCATTGGGATGGCAGGTCTCGGCTTTAAGCACGGTTTGGTAGGATCATGGTGGCTTCTGGTGGGCGCTATTGGTCTTTTTATTCTGGGCCTTTTTTTAGCGGAAAAGGTGCGCGGATATTCTCTGTATACCTTACCAGAAATTCTTGAAATCCAGTATGGACCCGAAGTAAAATTCTTTGCCTCAGGTTTAATAGTCGTCGCCTGGACAGGCATTATTGCAGGCCAGATCGTTGCAGCAGGCAAAATTTTAGAGGTTATTTTAAAGGCCCCTCCATCACTTCTCATGATTGTAACTGCCTTTGTCTTCATTTTATATACATTATTAGGAGGGCAACATTCGGTTGTTCGCACGGATACAATACAGAGCCTGATCATTATTATTGCAGTTCTTGCTTCGATTCCCCTTTGTCTTGGCAAAGTAGGGGGAATTTCTGTAATGAGAGAGACCCTTGGTGGAGACTACTTTTCCTTTCCAGTGAGCCACTATTTTACATGGAAGTCATTGGCGACCTATCTGTTTTTAGTTGGGCCAACCTATTTGGTAGGGCCCGATATAGTTTCACGGCTTTTCTGTTCTAAAGACAAAAAAACCGCCAAAAAAGCTACCATCACAGTGGCGCTGGGATTACTACCTTTTGCCTTTATCATAACCTTGATAGGTATGTCTGCAAGGGTACTATTTCCCCAGATCAGCCCTGAGGCCTCTTTTCCCACAATGATTAGCCATATTTTTCCAATAGGTTTAAACGGCCTCGTTATTGCCGCACTCCTTTCTGCAATGATGTCTTCAGCAGATACATGCCTTTTGACAACCAGCACGATATTATCGGTCGATATCATAAAGCCTATGTTGAAATCCACGGTAGGGGAGAAAAAATTACTTTTGCTTTCCCGTATCTTTATTGTGGTGATAGGCATTTTTTCTCTCATCATTGCGTTATGGTTAAAAGGCGTTATTTCATCTCTCCTTCTCGGCTATACAGTGTATACCTCCGGGCTCGTTTTCCCTATTCTTCTCGGTTTTTTCAGGCACAGGCTTAACCTAACCAGAGAAGGTGCGATTATAGCCATGGTGGTTGGAGGTGGAATGGCATTGATTGGAAAATTTATGGGATTCGCTGATTTTGGTCTTTATGGCTTTTTTCTATCAGGGGTTATCTTGATAGTGGGGAGCAGATTTTTCACCCGATAGCTCTCCATTAATAGCAGCTTTGATTCAGATTGTCGTTATGAGCAGTAAAGTCAGAGCAGGGAAATTATTGCAATACATATTGTGTCGTGCGTTGGGCCTTAAAAGATTCTACTCCATAGTGTGGTCTTAACCCTTCATCGTAAAAGTTACAAACGTTCCTTGCCACTGTACGTAACATATTCTTTTACCTTCTTCATCTATTCGGGGACTTGGGGGGATAAGCGAGAATAGCACATAATAGCCCGATTGAGCTGAAGCCGGTAATTATTGCAAAGGCTGGTATATACGTTCCCATAGCGTCATTAATAGCCCCGGCAATTATCGGGCCTGCGGCTTCACCAACAATGGCCAGCGGAAATATAAGCCCCAGAATTTGTGTATAGTGGGTACGTCCATAGTATGCCCCAATGAATGTAGGCAGGGCTACAACCAATGCCCCATAGCTGATACCAAAGAGCGTAGCATAGATGTAAATTAAGAGCAAAGTCTTGGTGGTTAATAGAATTATCAGTGCTGTCACCTGAATAATAAAGCTGACAATAGCTAAATGCCTCACTTCAAACCTAATCCCTAAAAAGCCAAACCCCAGTCTTCCAAATATGCTCATTCCCGGAATAAGGCCCAGGGCCATTGCTGCCACAATAGGAGAAAAACCTATATCCTTTAGATATGCCACTTGATGCGCAGTCACCATGCCTATAGCCAAGAAGTTGGCGGCACACAGGGTTGTGATTAACCACGTAGTAGGACTTCGTATGGCCTGCTGTGCTTGCCAATCCATGGAACTCTGGTAAACCCGTGAGCAAACCCGCGAGCTATTACCTGTCGTCTCTTCTATCTCATTGTTATGGGTGTTACGTATGCCATCGGGTAATTGCCCCATATCCTCTGGTTTGTTTCTCACCAGAATGAGCCCGCCCATCAGCACTGCACAGACGAGTTGTACCATAGCCAAGGCCAGCCATGCCATATGCAATCCGAAAGTGGAAATCAGCCATGTTGCCAGGGGTGGGAAGAGAAAACCGCCTAAGC
>JAFDHR010000468.1 GCA_019308645.1 Deltaproteobacteria bacterium | reverse complement strand
TTCAGCAGAGGTAAGGAAATTAAAATTGGATTTTTCCCATCCATACAGAGATTCCACCTTTTCTTCCGGAAACCACCAGCCATGTGAGGCATTTATTACCCTTGGATCAACAATATCGGTACAATGCGCAATCTGTGTTATCTTTCCATACCTTGTTTCAATAATAACCTCATCACCTTCCTTGATTCCGTATTGTAATGCAGTATGAGGGTGTACTTCAGCCTTTGGGTCTGGTCGTTTTTCTCTCAGTCTTTTTATCCATCTATAGGATGAATGAAGGTAATACTGGCTTTTGGAATTAGTTAGCACCAGAGGATATTCTGGGTTGTCTTCCTCTGGAAGTCCGTTAAATGTCGGGAGTGGGGATAGATTAAATTTCTCTGCGGTACTCAATTTAAGCTCCACCTTACCTGTGGGGGTTCGAAACCCTTTTTCTTCATAAAGCTTGAATCTATCGGGTCCTTTCAAGTAACCTCTCTCGACAAACTGACTGTATGTGAGCCCACTTGGTTTGACAACATCTTCCAAAAACTGGTGATAGTCATCGTACCAGTATTCTTCAGGAGAGATACGCTTACCCAGTTCATTCATTATTTTTATGTCGGGCCAACATTCTTCGGGTGGATCAACTACTTTGGGGCGTGCCAGGATAAAGCCGTGACCGAGCCCATAGTGGCCGATGTCGTCCATCTCAAATTGACTTGCAACAGGCAGTACTATATCCGCCATAGCTGCTGTAGGCGTCATGAACAAATCAGCAACTGCTATAAAATCAAGATTCATAAATGCCTCATACGTCTGGCGGCTGTCTGCATAGGATAACATGGGGTTTGCACACATGGCATAGAATCCCTTAATGGGGTAAGGGGTGCCCTCAAGAACTGCCTTTTTAAAGAAAGATGGTGCAATGGTCATCAATCTGGGTATAACACCATGATAGGCGCTGATCATTTCCTTTCTCTTGTCCGGAATAAGATCGGCGCGGACAAATGGTCCTAAGCCCATGATTTTTGGGTCTTTTGCATTTACATTACCTCCGGGGACATCAAGATTGCCACATACTGCCATCAAGCAAATGAGTGCCCGTGTTGTGTCAAAGGTATGGATATTATGCTCAATCGGGTTTCCCCACTGAATAACAGCAGGCTTTGACGTGGCATACAATCGTGCTGTATCTCGAATAAGATCAGGAGGAACCCAGGTGATCTCAGAGACTTTTTCTGGAGTGTATTTTTTGACTTGCTCTGCCAGATCATCAAAACCATAGGTCCACTTTTCAACAAAATCCTTATCACATAAAGACTCTTCGATAATGACGTTTAAAAACCCCAGTGCAAGTGCGTGATCTGTTCCGGGCCTTAGCTGTATCCACTTCTTAGATTTTTTCACCAAATCGATCTTTCTCGGGTCAACAACTATGAGTTCGGTACCATGTTTTAACTGGTCTAAAAGCATGCTGTTGATTTCTCCCTCTTCATTTGTGGAGGTGATATTACTCGCCCATAAAAGAATCAGCTTGCTTTTGTGATGCAGGTTAGCCACAGGATAAAAGCCGCAGGTATGAACACCGGTTATCTCCCGTGGGGCATGGCATACATCCTGAGATGCGATAACGTTGGGAGAACCAAAAATGTTGGCCAGCCTGATTAACACAAAGTGTTCCAAACCTTTGGGCATGCCAACACCAAATGCAACTCCTTTTGCGCCATATTTTTCTTTTATTTTATGTAAATTTTGAGCTATTTCACCCAATGCCTCTTGCCAGGATATTTGTTTCCATTTTCCTTCACCCCGCTTTCCCGCTCTTTTCAAAGGATGTTTGAGGCGATCAGGATGGGTAAGACGATCAGGTGATGCAACGCCTTTTGCACATACATATCCCTTGTTTAATAAACCATCAGGATTTCCTTTGACGCTCACAATTTTGTTATCTTTAACACCTACTAACAGCGCACAACCGCCATGATCCATTCTTGCACAGTGTGTTTTTACCCACCGGATATCATCTTTCATACACAATCTCCTTTCTCTTTTTTATGGGGTATTCAGCAGATATTACTTAATACACTGAATGGATTATTTTGGCAAATATTAGATGGTTTGAAGTCATTATTCATGAAAGGTGGGCAACAGGAGAAAGCTTTATTTTGACAGTAAGATACCTCAATACACTATGAGTTGGGAGGATGTGAAAGACCTTGAGAAATTTATTAAGAGAGAAACGTCAAGAAAGGGTGTCTATGAAACGTTGGATACGTTCGAAGGCTTCCTTCAGAACCTCCTGATTGACCGTCAGCGCTATGCGTAAGCACCCTTTTCCAGAAGGCCCAAAGGCCTCTCCTGGAACGACCACGACCTG
>JAFDHR010000467.1 GCA_019308645.1 Deltaproteobacteria bacterium | reverse complement strand
TTTAATTAGACATTAAATGATAAAAAGGAAACGCCTTAGTTGGATTGATGGGAAATAATTCGGACACACTGCCATTATGAAGTCAAATAAATCAGCCCAAAAAAATCGCTGACATGTCGGGATTACATTGGTAAGATTTCTCGCTTCGCTCGAAATGACATGTTGTTGCGAGGTTTTACGAGTATTCAGTTTGTAAATTTCTGATTATCATTGTTTCCGCATTGACTTTATATTGGATATCTATTATAATTTAATACAATATATTGTGGAAAACGGGAAAGGACGAATGCCTGAGAGGGCGGTTTACTGCATTGGCTGCACTTAACCTCACCTTATAAGGTTACCTCATAGGAAAGGAGTTCGTTCTTCATTTATCAAAGGTTACTATAAAGAATCCTGAGAAGAAATAAAACAAAAGGATAATCTCTTTGACCCCACGATATCCTGTGCATGCTTGTACTCAGAATTTTGGATGGGACAGAGAGAATTGCAGCATGTATTAAGTCAACCTATGCCGAATAAAGACATAAATGGAGAGATGATATTATGTTTACTGAGATAGAAAAAAGAGATGGCGCGATAGTGGCCTTTGAGGCTGAAAAGATTACAAATGCTGTTACTAAAGCTGGAAAGGCAACAGGGGAGTTTGATGAGAAGGTTGCTAAAAGGCTTACCATCAAGGTTTTAAATTTAGCTAGTCAAGTAATTGGGGAGAAGCCCCCAACAGTAGAAGAAATTCAGGATATTGTAGAGGAGGTCTTGCTTTCCTCTACGTATCGTAAAACTGCCAAGGCCTATATTATCTATAGAGAACAGCATGCAAGAATAAGAGAAATAACTGATAAGGCGAGTGTTGCATTGGTGGATCAATATCTAAATAAAACAGACTGGAGGGTTAATGAGAATAGTAATATGGCATTCTCTCTACAGGGATTGAATAACTATGTTTCCTCAGAGATTAGCAAAGTCTATTGGTTAAATGAGATTTATTCTCCAGAGATCAGGGAAGCGCACATACAAGGTGATTACCATATCCATGATTTAAACATTCTCTCTGTTTATTGCGTTGGTTGGGATCTTTTTGACTTGCTGGTGGAAGGATTCAGAGGGGTATGGGGGAAAGTAGAAAGCGGGCCTGCCAGACACCTCAGGAGCGCATTGGGGCAGATCGTAAATTTCTTTTATACGCTTCAAGGAGAGGCGGCAGGCGCTCAGGCATTCTCTAATTTTGACACTTTGTTAGCGCCTTTCATACGATTCGACGGATTAAACTATATTGGGATAAAGCAGGCCCTGCAGGAGTTTGTTTTTAATATTAATGTGCCCACAAGGGTTGGATTTCAGACCCCTTTTACGAATGTTACACTGGATCTTACTGTCCCTGAATACTATGCAGATCAAGGTGTTATTATCGGAGGAGAGGCACAGGATGTTGCCTATAAGGATTTTCAGGAAGAAATAGACCTATTTAACAAGGCCTTTTTAGAGGTTATGGCAGAAGGAGATGCTGGTGGAAGGGTTTTTACATTCCCTATTCCGACATATAATATTACCAAGGAATTTGATTGGGAAAACCCTGTTCTTAGCAACCTGTGGGAGATGACGGCCAAGTATGGGATTCCTTATTTTTCTAATTTTGTAAATTCGGATATGAACCCAGAGGACGCCCGAAGTATGTGTTGCAGGTTGAGAATAGATAACCGTGAATTGGAAAAGAGAGGAGGCGGCCTTTTTGGTTCAAACCCTTTGACAGGCTCGATTGGTGTTGTAACAATTAATATGTCGCGAATAGGGTATCTTAGCGGCAGTGAGAAGGAATTTTTTAGCCGGCTTAAAGACTTGATGATCCTGGCTAAAGAAAGTTTGGAGATCAAGAGAAAAATTCTGGAGAGATTCACAGACGGGGGTCTTTACCCTTACATCAAATATTATTTAAGGAATGTAAAGAAGCGGTTCAATGAATATTGGAAGAATCATTTTTCAACTATCGGGCTTGTTGGAATGAATGAGGCCTGTGATAACTTTCTTGGCAAGACTATTGGCGATAAAGAGGGGAAGGAATTTAGTTTAAATGTTTTGGATTTCATGAGGGAGGTCTTACTAGGTTTTCAAAGTGAGACAGGAAATAATTATAATCTTGAAGCTACCCCTGCTGAGGGAACCTCATACAGTCTGGCAAAGATTGATAAGGAAAGATATCCTGACATAATATCTGCAGGCAACGGCGACAGCGATCAATGTTACTACACCAATTCTACTCATCTACCAGTTGACTTCACTGATGATGTTTTCGATGCCCTGGATTTGCAGGATAGTATTCAGCAAAAATATACCGGAGGAACGGTATTTCATATTTATGCA
>JAFDHR010000466.1 GCA_019308645.1 Deltaproteobacteria bacterium | reverse complement strand
CATGGGATTTGCTATGTCTAAATCATTACAGAACACGAGGGCTAGCCCATAAGCAACGGTCTTACGTATGGGTAAAAGTCAGCCCCTCGTGGGAGGGGACAAAGGGGAGGGGGAGAATAAGTGTTTGAAATATCAATTTTCCTCACCCTCACCCCTGCCCGCCATCGCGAGCCGGAGCTCGCTCAGGCGAGGCGGGCGGGCCAGCCCTCTCCCATCAAGGGAGAGGGAGTATTTTTGCAGTTGTAAATTTCTGGAGATATAATACTTGGAATATCAGCGAACAAGCGGCTGGAGGTGGGCTGCCAATTTCGCTCCGTTTCATCGGCAGCCACTTAATCGCGTATTCGATCCTTTTTATTTAAAAAGTTTTTTTCTCTATTTCCCTGCCCATGCCGTTGCGGAGCGCACCAGGGGCCTGCCATACATCGTCCCGCTCTGCGGGACTCAGGCTCTGGCAGGCGGAGAGGCGGGCGGGCATCAAATTTTGTTAACAGCGGCATGCTGAGATTTCATAATGGAGAGTTGCATGTTAAGCAATTTCTGCACGAGCGTCCCCCTTTATGTGGCACGAAATCTAGAACTTAGTTTATCCAAATAAGCGTCTATATTTTGTGCAATATCCGCGATTGAGGGGGAAGGCTGAAAATTCATAACCGATTGATGCATATCTAAGGTCGGGGTTATCAACCTGTAAACCTGTCAAAATATCACGAGGTCCTTATGAGAAAAGAAATCTATACTGCGCTGGGGTTATTCATCTTTTGCCCGCTTATACTCTGCTCCTGTGCATCGACCGAAGATAGTAAATGGGTTAAGAGAACGGAGAGGGCAGAACAAATCAGGATTGAAAGGCTTAAGGAATTGGAGATGTTTAAGAAGAAGAGAAGGGAGGCCAAGGAAAAGCCCGAAGAAGAGCGTTATATGGTGGCAAAGAAGCCGATTCCATCAGTTCCTAAAATAGCCCCAGTAGCAAAACCCGCAGAGGTAGAAATTGAGCCAGTTGCTAAAAAACCCGCTAAGATAGAAAAGATAGTAACACTCCCTAAAATAGGCAAATATTATGCTGTCATAATTGGCATCGGAAAATATCAAGACGATAAAATTCCAACACTTAAATATACCACTGTTGATGCAGAAGAAATGTATAATATTTTAACTGACCCACAATACGGAAACTTTCCCAAAGACCAAGTCAAATTGTTAATAGATGAACAAGCAACATATAATAATATCAAATCTGCAATCGGCACATGGCTAAGGAGAAATACACGAAAGGATGATACTGTTATTATCTTTTTTGCTGGTCATGGCGCACCAGAGGATGAGAAAACATATTGGATTACCTATAATGCCAATATTGATGATCTATATGGAACTGCCTTAAGCAATGATGAAATTGCTGATATGCTTGACAGAGTTGAAGCTAAAAAAATGGTAGCATTCCTGGACTCTTGCTATAGTGCTGCAACAGTCAATCGAACAGATAAGAAAAGAAGTATTATGATCGTAAAAGATCCTTTCCAAAAATTCAAAGGTAAAGGCAGGGTAATTATTGCCTCCTCAGATGGTAAAGAAGAATCACTTGAGATAGAAAAATTCGGCCATGGGGTTTTCACACACTATTTATTGAAGGCGCTAAAAGGGGAAGCAGACGAGAATAAAGATGGCTTTGTAGAATTAGATGAGGTTTGGGATTATGTTAAATATAGAGTAACAGATACTGCTCGTAAATATGGCAGCACTCAGACACCTATTATTGATGGAAGTTATTCTGCCGGAATAGTATTATCAAAACACCCTGAGAGATTAAAAGAACTTGAGCTTGAGGCTGAAATAGAGAAAAAGGAGAAGGAGCTTGAAGTAAAAATCGTCAAGTTAACAGAGTTGTATTCTAAGGGTGAAATAACAGACAGCCAATTTGATAAAGCGGTAGGAATGTTAAAATCTGGACAGAAGAATAAGTTATTAGATAGTTTTCTATCAGGTAAGATTTCGCTTACAACCTTTAAAACAGCATTCAAATAACTGTTAAGATTCTCTGAAGATCTTGTCCACATATCGTTTGCCCAAAAATTGCAGGTTTCTGCTATCATTGCGGACAATTTTAATGCCAAAAAACTTTCCAATACGGTTTGAATACTGAAATAAAACCAGATAGAATCCATGAAACGAATTTGGCACGCTAATATGGAATTTTCTGGCAAATGGAGCAAACTCAACATTTTGTGGCTATATTTGATGAAGACAAAAAGAATATGTGGTAATCTTTAGCAGTTCCAAGTGGCTATCCTCTTACTAAATGATATCTAAATAAAAACCTTTGGATCTAAGTCCATGAACCGCAACAATACCTATGTAGAACGTAGAAGACATCTCCGAATAGATAAGCACTTAGGGGTTAAGCTTAAAACAGAGGATTTTGATCTCGCTACCGAGACGATAAATTTGAGTTGTCTTGGGGTATATTGTCACCTCAATAGGCATATTCCATTAATGGCCAGCCTTAAGATAGCCTTGGCGTTACCTTATGGTGATCAAGGGAATGGATTTGATTATGTAGAATGTAATGGAGTAGCAGTAAGGGTTGAAGAGGTTTTATCTGAAACTAATGTGGATAGTGTATATAATACGGCTATCTATTTCAATGAGATTGAGGAATCTGACAAGGAGAAGATAGCGGATTTTTTTGAAAAACATCAACGTAAGGAAATAGAAGTGTAA
>JAFDHR010000465.1 GCA_019308645.1 Deltaproteobacteria bacterium | reverse complement strand
ACTGGCCTGCCTTGCCGGGGATGACAAGTTTGCACCGTGCCTTAATTTTCTCTTTTTTTGTTTGCTTAATCAGTCCCATTAGCCCCTTCACTTATGATTTAGATAAGATTATCACTTTCTCAAAATAAAGTCAATATAAATTTCCATTTTTTGTATTTTACATGATTTCTCTGAAATTGTCAATACAAAATTAGCCTCAAAACAGAATGACAAACAGAGATAAAAAAAAATTAAAAAAAATGAAAAAAAGTTAAAAAAATACTTGACAAATTAAAAATTAAGTATTATATTATAACCAAACAACAACAAAGGAGGGAAAAATGAAAAAAGAAATTACATGGACACTAAAGACAGGCAAAAAGGCTAAGGTTACAGTTGAGCTTAGTACAGGTAAAACTGTGGATGCAGATGGTATCAAAATTGCGGTTAAGGATTGCACAATGACACTGACTGCCGAAGTTGAAGGTATGGGTATTGTCGGCATGGGTAATATTCATAAGGTTGCTGGCAATAACAAAGATATAGTTGCCCGGATAGGTAAGTTGGGAATTAATCAGAGTAATCTTGACAAAATTAATGCTGCTATCACAGACCTTGAGGCAACCCCTGAATGGCAAACAAAAATGAAACAAGAAGATAAGGCAATACAAGATGGGATAGATTACGAGATACATCGTGTAAAGATGGAAAAAGTAATGGGATATTAAGCAAAAGTTATAAAAAAAAAGGAGAAAAAAATGAAAAAGGCAAAAGTAACAAGGTATCAGATTTACGCCATTGACAGAAATGGCGAGGTAGTCCATGCAGGAGCAAAAGACATCCCAGGCACTATCACCGTCAATAAATGCAAAAGACTTGAGAGTGCGTGGGAACGGTGGAGACGTGATTACATTGCAAAGAACCCAGGAGACTATCCCTTACGCCAGTATCATAAAAAGACAGTCCAGTATATTATGCACCCAATCGGAAATGAAGAAAAAAGCATCGCAGTAAATCTTGCGGGAAACCAAAAAACTATCAAACCGATTAACATAAAGGATTTTATTGTCTTATAGTTTACGAAAGGAGAGGGAAACACCATGAAATTAAATCTTGCAGTACCAGGAAATAGTTCACAAAGGCTATTATTCTCAAACATAGGCAATGAGAATAAAAGGGAATTCTATCTTCTAATGACATTTCATAAATCTAGGCGAGGAGGCTTTGATTACCCTGTTACAATCGAGGAATGTAAAAAAGCCCTAGCAAAGAAAGGATATTGCTATATAGAGAGGAGGTAACCGATGAAAAAAGTAATAAGAGATAATAGAGGCTATCCACTAGGATGGACAGACACAACCTTAAAAAAAGGTGTATATACCGAATTTTGTGATAAAGCTGGATATACTTATCGGGGTTATATCGCCGAAACCGTCAAAAGTCTTGACCTTGACGAAAAACATCGGGTAGAGGAAAAAGGTGAATTATTTTAATTCTTTAAAACTATCCCCTCCCGCCAGGAGCTACACTGCCGAGAGGTAAGGCCGGGGAGGGAGAGAAAGGAGGAAGAAAATGAGAAGTTACACAGAGGAGCAAATAAGAAAAGCTCAATCCCAAAACAAACAAATCTGGAAGTTGGAAACAGGTAATGCAGGAGAGGATGATTTTTTGATTGGTTCATATGAAGAAGTGCTAAATGATGTTTTAGTCCATTTTGAGGAAAAAGCACTTCCAGAAGATTGGGAAATAATTCCAGTCGATTGGCAAATTTAAGTCAATTCTTTATACCAGAAAGGAGATAAAAGAAACCATGAAAAAACCAAAACCAAAACAAATAGCAGATGTACCACCTGAGCTGTGGATTCGCCTTAGACGACAGGCGAAAAAGGAAGGGAGGCTATTTAGTGCCTTTATGGTGGAATTGTTGAGCGAGGCAATCTCTGAGCGTGAAAGGAAAAACATAACAGATGGCTTGAAAGCTGGCTTAAAGTTAAGGAGGGAAAATGTTAAATGAATTATATGCAACCGAACGAGCCAAACTACGCCTAAAACAGCTTGCTGAAGGCAGGTATCATCATTTAGGCTATGAAGTTAATGAAACCTCTTCAGGCAGGGTAGGGATTTCCTGTAATGTCTACGTTGAAGACTATGGCTTTTTCTCAGCCGATACCTGGGAGAAAGCCCTTGAAAAATTAAAAAATTGGATGGAGGTGAAACCACGTGAGTAAAACAGCAAAATATTATGTTTATTCTAATTACGAGAATGGAATAGGAGAATTGGTATTCAGAGCATACAGGAAAGAAGATGTACGAAAATATTTGAACGTTTCAAAATATGACATAGGGCGTAACTGCTATGAAGAAAGCCAAATTAATATCAAGTGTATTTATG
>JAFDHR010000464.1 GCA_019308645.1 Deltaproteobacteria bacterium | reverse complement strand
AGCATCCTCTACTTTACCACAATAAATACAACGAAGGTGATAGTGGTTTTTTGTAATGCCATCAAACCGCATCTGGCTGGATACGGGTCCAATTTTTTGTATCAAACCACGTGTGGATAAAATTTCAAGGTTACGATAAACAGTTCCCAGGCTTATACGTGGCAGTCTTTTGCGCACCATTTCATAAACCTCATCTGCTGTAGGATGAGTATTGACCTTTTGTATTTCTTCCAGAATGACCTGGCGCTGGTTGGTCATTCTGTATTTCTGGTTAGATCCTAAAGAACCTTCTGATCCCATAATTTATTAGGAATAATTATCAGTATTATTACTATTAGTAATTTGTTTGGAGTTTTTCTAGGATTAATTCTTTGTGGGCCTTATTTCTCCAGCCTTTCGAGCTCCTTTACCAGTATCTCAAGTCGAGGTCTCTTATTGATATCGTTCACACCAATATATCGAATGATCCCTTTTTTATCAATTACAAAGATAGCCCTTTCTGAGAGCCCATCGGAGCGTAAGACGCCATATCTATCAGCTACAGAACCGTGCGGCCAGAAGTCGGAGAGAACAGGAAACCACAACTTACCCATCTGATTGGTCCATGCAAACAGGGTCGGGATATTATCTACCGTAATTCCCAACAGTATAGCATCATTCATATTGAAAATATCTTCTACGATATTGTATCCTGGCCACTGATCTGAGCAAACGGGCGTCCATGCCGCAGGAACAAAGGAGAGAACCACATTGCTTTTCCCTAGGTACTTGCCAAGTGAAATCCTTCCACCAGATACCGCCGGAAGAGAAAAGTCAGGTGCAATATCTCCCACCTTTACTTTCAGAACACTATCAGTTGGCTTTAGAAGTCCAGTGTTATAGATATTATTCTTGAATGCATCCGAAAGGCCAAAGGCGGTTGTACTCAATAGAAAAACTGATATAATTCCAAAAATAAATACGATATTACTATGTTTTTTCATGTTACTTCTCCTGCTTTAATCCGGATACTTGAAGCATTAGTTCCAGAAATGGCTCTGCCCCTTTGAATTTACCGAGCTGTGAATAGAAGATCCGATGTGTTCCATCATCGTTGATTTTAACACCCAGAAAGTATGGCGTTCTGACTTCACCAATGCCCTTATGGATGGAAAAATCTTCATCTGGAAAAAGGGGGAAGGGGATGTTATATTTCTTTTTGAATACCCCAACCTCAAAGGATGAATTTCCAGCGCCTATCCCTATCAATTTGATTTTGTCTTTCAGATCCGGGTTACCATCTATAATGTTATACAGCCGGTTAATCTCTGGCGCCTCTCTCTGACAGTGGGGGCAGTACATGCTAAAGATCTCAATGATAACTGCCTTGGCCTTAATTTGAGGTATTTTGAAAAACCCACCACTTTTGAGATCCAGATAACTCCTATCGGCAGCATTCACAGGCACCGGTATTTTTATCTCTGGCAACACACCCCCTTTTTCAGGAGGCAGCTTGCTCCCAAAGGCCAAGCAATGGAGAAGTGCCAGAGAGATAACAATAGTTGCCACCGATATAGGAATACCCTTCATTTTATTGTTCATGATAGAATCTCCCTTCTTCCTACATCACTCACTCTACTTTTAAAAAAGCACTTGTTTTAGCACCGCATACAGGACATTTCTCCGGTGGATCATTTTCGCATGTATAACCACAAACAGAGCAAACGTAGTAGTCCTTCTCTTCGAGGGCATCCAGATTGTCTGAAGCCTTCTGGTATAATGCAGCGTGCACCTTTTCAACCTCATTGGCATAAGTAAAATTTCGCTCAGCCGCCTTGTTGCCCTCGTCTTTGGCATCTTCGATCATAGCCGGATACATCTTCGTGAATTCATAGGTTTCTCCGGAAATAGCTTCTTTAAGGTTTTCGGCAGTACTCTTGACCCCTCCGAGTGTTCGGAGGTGGGCATGGGCGTGAACGGTCTCGGCCTCGGCTGCTGCCCTGAAAAGTCTTGCAACCTGTGGATAGCCTTCTTTCTCGGCCTGTTTTGCAAAGGCAAGATACCTCCGATTTGCCTGAGATTCACCAGCAAAAGCGATTAAAAGATTTTTCTCTGTTTTACTTCCTTTTAATTCGGCCATTTTTTACCCTCCTTTTTTCCTATTTTCTTTTGAAAAATGATCTACTAAATTTATAGTATAGGAAATCCCATTTTTTAGACAGGATAGACCTGTCTGCGTGCAACGCACAGGCAGGCGGGATGTTCAGGATTTTATTAACTAACCGTCCACTTGCTTTGCTCGTTAGAGACGCTAAGAACGCTGAGAAATATTCTTTGGAGAGAATCGCTTAAAATCCCGCATAGCGGGGTCCCAATGGGAACTACATTGGGATTAATGGG
>JAFDHR010000463.1 GCA_019308645.1 Deltaproteobacteria bacterium | reverse complement strand
CAGTGAGGATATGATAAAAGATGCTATTCATCATCATGGACAGTTCAACATTATCCACCCCGCCTCTGGACTCAAGGTGGATGTAATCATAAAGCAAAATACGCCGTTTGACAATAGCCGGTTTAGACGAATAAAACGAATTTATCCGGCAGAGTCCTATCAGGCAAATTTCGCCGCTCCAGAGGACGTTATTATTAAAAAAATGGAATGTTACAGGGAGAAAAAATGGAATGTTACAGGGAGGGCGGTTCCGAGAAACATCTTCGCGATATCACTGGTATTCTAAAAGTCAGCGGTGAAGCGGTGGATCGGAACTATATTTCTGAATGGTCGAGACGTTTAGGACTGACCGAAATTTGGGACGCCATGCAAAGGAGACTTGGTGAAAAACCGTAAAGTACCGATTCTATCCCCTCCTTTTCTGCCAAGAAGACTTCGGGAAGATTAGGATTCTGGTCCAGAGTTTTGATAAGAAGATGATAAATAAGGAGATATCTTGTAAATTTTTTTAGATAAAATGATTAAGCACCCAGAGGTATTTAAAAAATTCGAAGATGACTTTATCAGGGATGATGGAAAACTCACTTTCGAGTCTGCCATGAAGCTCTTTACATATATGTGGAATGAGGCATTAAATCTTGGTGTTTTCCCTCCTAAAGATCCATTGGAAGGCATAGAAGTCGACATAAGAATTGCTAAGACGCTTAATTCATGTTTGAAAAAATCCTTTCCCAGATAGGGGTCTCTCTCAACAAACATAACCTTCCTTACATGGTTGTCGGAGGACAGGCGGTATTGTTTTATGGAGAACCCCGCCTTACAAGAGATATAGACATTACCCTTGGTGTGGATGTCGATCATCTTAGAGATGTTCTTGCCGTGGTTCAAGAACTCAATCTTAAACCTCTGCCTAAAGAGATAGAATCATTTGTCAGACAAACCATGGTGCTGCCTGCACTGGATGAACATACAGGTATCAGAGTAGATTTCATCTTCTCATATACCCCATATGAAACAGGAGCCATAAAGAGGGCAAAAAAGGTAAAGATAATGGGGCAGGAGGTCAATCTTGCCTCTCCTGAAGATCTTATAATCCATAAAATCTTTGCAGGCCGGCCAAGAGATATAGAAGATGTAAGGAGTGTTCTCCTCAAAAATCCTGATGTTAACATACAGTATGTAAGGGAATGGCTGAAGGAATTCGATGAATCTTCTGAAGAAAAGGGGTTTTTAAAAACCTTTGAGAGTATAATGAGAGAGTTATAAGACTTGCCTCTTTTTTCGTAGTGCATAATTACGAAAGTGTCCAAAAATGGGATTTTCGTGTTGGAATATTACGAAGGAGTGAGTAAGGAAAAAGAAATAATGTTGGGCAATAAACCCCATTAGAGAAGGGATAAATATCTGTATATGCTGACAGAGTATCCTGAAATAATTACAGTATGACAGCCACAACCGCTTTATCTTCAATCGAGAGGAAAAAAGCCTGTGCCTAAACTTCTTTGATCTGGTCGGTAATTTTCATATAGATAGGAAAGAAAGCGAGCGAGTTCTTAAAGATGTGGACAGGATAGAGAATTTATGAGGCCACAAAAGTATTAGCACGAAAAATTGCTTAATAAATAATAATAGTAGGAATATAAATAAAAGTAAGAAAAAAAGGAATAGTAATCGGAGTGAAAAATGTACGCACGAATATCAAGAAAAGGTCAAATAACAATACCAAAGCCCATCAGGGAAATACTAAAGATAAAAAATGAGGGAGGGGTATTGTTCCTTGTTGAAGGCAATGAGGTCAAGCTCAAAGGAATTCCCGGAGCACAGGCAAATCTTTTGGCGGGAAGCCTCAAAAAATATTCTAAGGGGCATGTTCCTTTAACTAAGATAAGAAAAGAGATAAAAGGAAAAATTGGAAATGAAGTTGCCGCAGAAGGTGTATCTGATTGATACGAATGTTGTCCTTAGATATTTATTAGGAGATCATGCAGAGCTCAGTCCCAGAGCAGAAGCCTTTATGGCGGATTTATCTGAAGGGGCAAAAAATGCAGAGATATTGGATATTGTTATTGTTGAATACGTCTATGTCATGGAAAAATATTACGAGATTCCAAAAAGTGAAATTGTGGAAAAGTTAAGTGGCATATTGAATTTTTCCGGCATTGTAAATCCTGATAGATCAGAGATCCTTGAAGCGCTGCTGAAATATGAAAATTCCAATATTGATATTGTTGATTGCATTCTTGCCGCCCGCTCCTCTCCTGAAAAGGTAGTTATTTCATTTGACAGGGACATGGAAAAATTGAAAGCGGTCATAGAGGCCTTATGAAATGATGCAATGATCTGCTAACTATTGACCTCAAGATTGGCAAGTTCACTCATGCTGGTGCAGGCCAGATGAATCTGTATTTGAACTACCTGAAAGAGAATGAGACTCTCAAAGAAGAAAATCCGGCAATTTGTCTTATCCTTTGCACTAAAAAAGACGAGGCCGTGGCGCACTATGCCCTTGGCGGCATGAACAACAAGGTATTCGCCTCACTCTACAAGCCCCAGCTCCCCGATTCCGAAATCCTCGCCCGTGAGATCGAAGCAGAAAGAAG
>JAFDHR010000462.1 GCA_019308645.1 Deltaproteobacteria bacterium | reverse complement strand
TCGCTGATAGATATTGATGAGACGAGATGTATCAAAAAAAATGCCTTTGATATTTTAGCTGAGAAAGGCAGCGGCAGAAATATCGCCATAGTGGGGCATTTCCCGTGGATACCAAAGCTCAAAAAGATAGCCCGCAATCTTTTTGTGATAGAACAAAGGCCTCGCGAGGGAGACTTGCCCGCTGAAGCGTCAGAAGAGATCCTGCCCCAAGCTGATGTGATTGGCCTTACTGGAACTGCATTCACAAATCACACCATAGAAAAATTGCTAGATCTCAGTAAGGGTAAATTTATCGTTATGGTAGGGCCAACAAGCCCTTTATCACCCATCTTATTTGATTACGGTGTGGATGTTATTGGCGGGTCAAAAGTGGTTGATCCTGAAAAAACAATCCGCTCCATCAGTGAAGGGGCTACCTTTAGACAGGTAGAAGGGGTAAAACACCTCAATATGTTCAGAGAAAAGAAGGTATCATCTTAGGGTCATGCTTTATCAAAAAATATCATTTACGTTACCTTAAATTAAGGCTCAGTTGTGTATCTTCACCTTTTTTTCTCGCCCTTTGAAACGCTGCTCTTGTTCGCACATTGTGATGCGAAATGAATCTCCACGCACGTTTAATCAACTGAATGTCTTCCTCAGAAAAATCGTTATAGTAAAGGCTCTCTTTTTTAATTTTCTTAGGTTTCACATAGCCAGCACGGACAAAATAGGTAAGTCTATCGTAGGTAAGGCCATTAATCCGTTTTAAAACACCACCAGCATACATAACACAAAACCTATAGTATATTTGTAACATCTCAGGTTGTTAGGTTCACGGTTCAAGGTTCAAGGTTAGAAAAGATGAACATACCTGCCCGCCAGACAGCAGGCGGGGACCAGCATTAAGATAAAGAAGCCAACCGTGAACGTTGAACCACTGAACTTGGAACCTGAGTGGTAATAATATATATGTTTAAAAGCCTAACGTTAATATGTAGTTATTGTTCCTCTATATTTAGCAGTCTCGTGTTTCAAGAATGCTAAAATGTATCATAATGTACAAACTCACCAATTTCCTTACGCGGAGGTGCACTAACTTCCTGCGTATGGTAGCCCAATGGGACAAGAGCTACCACTTCATAACCCTCCGGTACCTTTAAGACATCTTTTGCCTTATCGTGATCAAAAAGACCAACAATGACTGTCCCCAGGTTCAGGTTATGGGCAGCCAGACAGAGATCCTGGGTGGCAATTCCAAGGTCGAACATAAACCAATCCCCAAATTTAGTTGTAGACTGACCTTTTTTGTAGCCTGCTCTCTCAAGTTTGCCGCAGAAGGTAATCACCACAGGAGCTTCAGCTATAGCTTTTCTGGCCGGATTACCAGTAGACAGGACCTCCTGAAGTTTCTGTTTAATTACTGAATCTTTAATCACAACCACTTCCCAGCATTGTGTGTTAGCCCAGGAGGGCGACCACCTGATTGCTTCAAGGACTTGATTGAGGTCTTCTTCCGGGATTTCCCGATTTTGATATCTCCTAATGCTCCGTCTTCCTTTGATAATTTCCATAAAGTCTGACATACTATTTTACCTCCATATGGTGTTTATATCGCTTGAGCGTGCTTTGTTAAAGCCCGTTAACCCATTAATCAACCACAATCTTATTCATATAATGAATATGGTAGATTTTATACTTTGTTGTCAACTATTTTCATCTCTCTTGACTCATCTTTACACAGCCTTCAGATATTTGCTCCCTTTTCCTGTAGTTTTCGCCCTCAGGTGCAAAATCTTCTTTTTACATCAAGCTTGCATAATGATATTATCGGATACTAAAAAATATATTATTTAGAAGGAGAATAATTTTATGAAATTGAGGCTTGTTTTTCTGCTTACAATAATACTCTTTTCCTTATCAACTGTGCACGGTGCAGAGCCTAAAGAAACCCACTTTCCTTCCCTGATCTCATCTCTCAGGCTCACTACTCCTCTTACCTTTTGTGGCGAAAAGATCCCAATTGAGATCCAGAATATTAGAGAAAGACTCGAGAAGGAGCTCCTTCTCACCCTCTGGGATCGTCCACAGGTAATTCTTTGGTTAAAGAGATCCAGCCGCTACCTACCGATAATAGAAAAGATGCTTAAAGAAAACAAATTACCCGAGGATCTCAAATACATTGCCATTGCTGAAAGTGCTCTGAGGCCGCATGTGTCCTCAAACAGGGGAGCAATAGGGTTCTGGCAGTTTATGAGGCAAACTGGCATAAAGTATGGTCTAACTATCAATGAGAACATTGATCAGAGACGAAACCTGCTTGCATCAACCCAAGCGGCAATTCGGTATTTTGAGGAGCTTTATCAAAAATTTGGATCATGGACTTTGGCGGCAGCTGCCTA
>JAFDHR010000461.1 GCA_019308645.1 Deltaproteobacteria bacterium | reverse complement strand
AGCCGCTACGCGGCAGGTTAAATCCGTTCAATCACTGTTGTTTGATTAAATGGCTCATGGTATCTTCTTACCGGCTTGCAGGTCGGTATCTTCTACCCGGCAAGGTTAAAAAAAAGAAGAAAGGAAGATACCATGAGCCATTTAATCAAACGTTTTAAGGAAGATCTACAGTTAGCAGGTTATGCAAAAAGAAGTACGGAATCCTATGTAAGTTCGGTTTTACGCTTACAGCGTTTTTACAATAAGCCATTAGAAGATATCACGGAAGAGGATCTGCGTCAATATTGGCTTTGTTGTCAAAGTGAATTCGGCTGGTCTGCTGCGACCTTGCGAATCAGTTACGCCGGAATCCAGCATTTCTTCAGCAAGACACTGGTCCGAAACTGGAACATTTTTAGTGAGATCAAATGGAAGCGTGAGCAAACGCTTCCGACCATCTTAAGCCTTCAAGAAGTAAGAAAGATTATTTATGCCCTCCCCACCCTGCAAAGTCATACCTTTTATCTGACATTATACTCCCTGGGCCTTCGTCTCCGGGAAGCAACAACACTCCAGGTCAGGGATATTCTTTCCGATAGAGGCCTGGTTCATATTCATGCAGGAAAAGGCGCATTGGATCGGATGGTCCCTTTACCGAAAATCACCCTGTTGACTCTGCGCAAATATTATAAAACCCATCGTAACCCCAAATGGATTTTCCCCGCCCTGGGTCACAATGGAGGAAAAGATGCCCACTTTGCAAAAGACCATGTCAGTGACAGCGGAGTTCAAGGGGTCTTGCAACGCACCCTGCAAAGACTGGGGGTTAAAAAACACATTCATCCCCATGTCTTTCGCCATGCCTATGCAACACACCTCCTGGAAGCCAATATTCCCATACGGCATGTTCAAAAAATCCTGGGCCATAAGACACTGAAAAGCACCATGATTTACCTGCATGTCACTACCCAGGCCCAGACCGATTCCCATGAAAGAATCGCCAAAGTGATTCAGGGGGTGTTGTCATGAGCGCTATTCAAGATATTTTCCAAAAATATGGGCCCCAGTATTTGGCGCTTTATGGAGACCGTATGCCCCGAGTCCATAAAAAAGCCATTCAAGACATCACTGATTGCCGCAGCGGGTCTTTCGGAACCATTCTTTATGTCTGTCATGACTGTCAAACCATACAGCCCATTGCCTGCTGCTGCGGAAACAGGCATTGCCCGACCTGTCAGCAGAAAAAGGCAGATGAATGGCTCCAGAAACAGATGGAGAAACTCCTGCCTACACATTATTTTCTGCTTACCATCACACTTCCCGAACAGCTTCGTCATGTTGTAAGATCGAACCAGAAGGAGGCTTATGCAGCCCTGTTTTCATGCGCCCATGAGTCATTGAAAAAACTGGCAAAGGATAAACGGTTTATCGGTTCCTCAAGGATCGGGTATCTGGCGGTGCTGCATACCTGGGGTGGAAATCTACAATTTCATCCACACCTTCATTTGGTCATTCCAGGCGGAGCCATATCGGAAGAAAATGAGCAGTGGCTTCCTTCACGCAAGGACCTTTTTGTGCATACAAAACCCCTGGCCGTCATATTCAGGGCTAAATTCAGGGATGCCATGAAGAAGGCCTGCCTTATTGATCAAATACCTGCTTTGGCTTGGGAACAGGACTGGGTAATCGACAGCCAGGCTGTCGGGCAGGGGCAAAACTCACTTAGATACCTTTCCCGCTATATATTCAGGGTTGCAATCTCCAATAACAGGATCAAAAGCTATGATGATCATAAAGTCCGGTTTCTATATAAGGATCACACTAAGAAGAAATGGAAAACCATGAGCCTTGATGCCATGGAATTTATAAGAAGGTTCCTTCAGCACGTGCTTCCAACCAGATTTATGAAGGTGAGGCATTATGGCTTTCTTAATCCAAACAGCAGGCTCTCTATTGAGAAAATATCGGAGATTATTTGCCTCATCCATGATGTAATCCGGGATCTTTTGCCTAAGATCCCTTCCCGGGAGAAAAAGGGTCTCCTGTGCCCCCGCTGCGGGCATGGTTTAAGATTTCTGGCCTTTATACCATGGAGGGCTTCCGGATGAGACAATAATATAAGAAAAATAATTTCGTTGGATTTTTTAACAAACGTATCTGGAAATATATCGCTGCAGGTATGACAGGACAGGTCTGTCCCTATACGGATTTTTGAAGGATTTTATAGTGATTTTAAGCGATAAAAAGTGAATGATTTTTATGATAAGTATCCCTGAAACGGATCAGATGTAATTTTTAGACTGCAAAACCCTCCTTAAAAAATTAAAACTCTCCAAGCTTTTCCCCTATAACCCCAACTGCTCCTTGAACCTCCGCGGCATTTTTAGACTGCAAAACCCTCCTTAAAAAATTAAAACTCTCCAAGCTTTTCCCCTATAACCCCAACTGCTCCTTGAACCTCCGCGGCTTCTTGAACCAAGGATTAGTTCCGAGTTGAGGAACGAGAGCTCGGAACTAATCCTTTATTTGTTCTGCTCTCACAATCAGGTATTTTGGGTTAGTTCAAACTGTTTTGCTATAAGCTCACGAATGGTGGGCACTAATTCATTAGGGACCTTTATAAAAGTCTGATTAGGATCTTCATATGCTGCCTCATCCTCAGCTACAGCTTCATCCTCTGATTGTGTCTCATAATGTTCTATCAC
>JAFDHR010000460.1 GCA_019308645.1 Deltaproteobacteria bacterium | reverse complement strand
AAGGGATAAAATTCCTATCTATCTTCCCATTGTGTCTTAGTGACTTAGTGGCTGAATAGTTAGGCACTCTTCTATTCAATCAATATTAATGAAAAGTCTTTCAGAAACAAATCCCTCTGCTAAGGAAACCCTTCCCTGCACACCCCTAAATTGGGCAGAGGACCTGGCAATATCTATGATGGAAAGACCCTGGATGTTTGTCTTCATTACCTGTGAGCCGTGTGCCTTTAGCGCCTCTATTTTCATATCCAGGACTGAACCTATATCCACAAATACATTTGGGGTAAAATTAGTTGTTGTTGGCACCTCATAAAACATTACATTTCTCACATACCGGGCTGCAGATAAAACTGATCTATTAACTGTCCTGTGGTCTTGATGGGTATCGTCAACAAAGTTAACAAATATAAAATCAGGCTGAATTTTTTTAATATAATCTTCAATAATATGAATAATTTTGTTTCCCTCATCGAGTAACTCAGTATCTTTAAAGCCTCCCCAGAAAATATCTTTAGCGCCAATTATCTCAGCAGCTTTTATCTGTTCCTGATATCTTGCTTCAGCCTCTCCACCCATCTCTCCTTTTGTAATCAACAAAAGGAAGACATATCTTGCTTCAGCCTCTCCACCCATCTCTCCTTTTGTAATCAACAAAAGGAAGACATCATGACCCCTCTGTGCATATTTTATTAAGGTTCCTGCGCAACCTATCTCTATATCATCAGGATGCGGCCCTATGGCAAGTATGTTCATCTGCCACCTCTTATGATCATCAAGCTCTTATCGCCATGATTAAATATAAGATCAATCACTGACATAAACGGCTCAAAATCGCCAAATAATTGATCGTAAACAGGATGTGTAAAATTTTGAAATATAACCTTTACTCCGCTCTTATTATATTTATCTAAATCCATATATTCCCTTCCGCCCATTCCTGCAAGGTAGGTATCTGATCCGAAGTGTTTGGTTATGGTAATGAGTCTTTCATCAGGGTCTTGAGGAAACTCCCCTAACTCAGAGGCAACATACAGGGGTGTGTCTATTCCGAGTATCTTAACAAGACTTTTTACCACCTCTATATTCAATTCAGAGATAAATTGCCAGGATGAAGAAAAAATATCTTCAAAAAATTCTTTCAACTGATTATAGTAATGGGCTTTTTTATAATTTGATAAAATGGCCTGTCTTTGTTTGTGCTGCCAGTTTACCTTGCTATTTATGTACACTTCATTTATCAACTGGGGATATTTATACATCACTGGAACAGTCAACCACTGCCAGCCCTGAGCAGTTTTGATCTTGTTTCTGTTCTGCCACTCGTTTTTTTTAAACTGCACTGTATCAAGCAACACAAAGATATCCGCCTGATCGATCTTATCAAAATATCCAAGCCAGGGAAGGTACTGTGGCTGGTGAACAGCGACAATCATTATTGAGCTCTGGAACCGCTTTCAAGAATTTCCTTCAGATTTTTCTTTACCTGTGGATCATTTAAAAGATTTTTTAATTCCCTCTTGACAGTTTTCGCTGCGAATTCCATTCCTTCCTTTACATTTTGTTTAACAGGAACAACCATATGATAGCCAAAAGCAGCATTTCTACTCTCGCTAATAGCTGTTTTCGCTCCAAACTGGATGGCCTCTTTAATCTGCTGTTTAACCCCTATAGAAGCAATAAGAAACACGACCAAAAAAATTATGCCCCAGGGTATTGCCATCACCAGATGCCTAACAAATATGTTACCCAATCCATCTTCCTTCATTTTTTATCCTCCTTTTAAAAGTTTGTATTATTTTTCCTTTTTTTGAATTAGGACGCAGACCCGCCTGCCAGATGGCGGGCAGGTACATGCAGATAATAATTTTATTTCTTAATCTAAAAAATGATGTTCTCGTAAAAAGTCGGATTCTGTGAATTTGTCATTTCGACCAGAGGGAGAAATCTAGTGTTTTCAGCATGTTATCTGGGTAAGATTTCTCGCTTCGCTCGAAATGACATCTTTTTGTGACTTTTTACGAGTTCATCAAAAAATCTGCGTCCAAAATGGGATTTCCCATACTATTAAATTACCAATGGATTGTTATTCAAAGCGCACAAAAATAGGATTGGAAACAAGTGATCCATACCCATGCAAATCCATCCTGTAATATATCTTCTCTCCTGGTTTGAAATGCTTATCCTCAAAATCAATCTCCATCGGTAATTTACCTTCAAAACTCTCAATCACCTCTCCAGATCTTATCAACCTTACATTAACACAATTCTTTGTAATTTCAACTGCGGAAATTGAGATTTTTATCCTTGGCTTTCCTGTTAATATTAGCTCATCCCCTGAAATACCCTTAATTTTACCTTTAAAGGAGCAAACAGAAAACTCATCAAGCTTAGCAACCTTGGGATAATTCCCCTGACAGGCATACATCTTTCCGTTTTTTAAGGCCTCTAATATTTCTTTTTTGGTCTTTTTATGAACAAAAAAAACAGTTGGGAAATTCCCGAGCTTTTCTCCTGCATCCCCTTCCTTATGAAAATCTGCTGTTGCTATCCCCCAGGCAGGCCTATCCCTTTTGCCTTTACAGTACTCTAACAGAACTCTGTCCCATATATTTCCAGGCTCTGTAACTGTTATATTGTCCCCATAAATAGCAGCAAATCCTGTATAATTTTTTGATTGTTCCAAAACCTCAGGATATGGAGGTGTATTTACAAAAATCGGCCCCATTTTCCTGATACCAGATTTTGTCTCAGGGTAATTCCAGAAGGTCATCCCTTCTCTTGAATTCACATAATCTATTAAAAGCTGATAGGGGGCTATACCCTGGTCACCATGATACTGGTCAAAGGGAGAACTTCTAAAAGGATCTGTATTAATAATGAACAAGAGAGATAAAAGACCTATTATTATTCCAGATATCCTATAAATGCCTTTCCATCTCATTAAAAAAACACCAAGGATAAAAGAAACAAAAAAGATAAAAGCACCAGGAAGGAAA
>JAFDHR010000459.1 GCA_019308645.1 Deltaproteobacteria bacterium | reverse complement strand
CTGATGGTGTTAGGTTCATTTGTCGTTCCCTTCTCCACTTTTTTGATGATTATCTCCTCGACAATCCCCATCTCAACAATCACAGTGAGGCCTATCTTTAAAGGCCTCTGGCTTCCCCTCCATGTAGGTACCTCTCTCTTGGGGGACGGCATCTTTGCTATCGCCTTTATTGCCGCACTTATGTATCTGATCCAGGAACGTCAGATAAAATCAAAAAGGCTCGGGGCCTTCTACACCAGGCTCCCTTCCCTCAATAGCCTCGATTCATTAAATTATCATGCAATAAACTATGGCTTTCTCCTTCTTACTATAGGCATGATTACCGGTTCGATTGTGGCCCAGGGTTCCCATGGCTCTTACTGGCGCTGGGATCCAAAAGAGGTCTGGTCTTTGATAACATGGCTCTGCTATGCAGCCCTTTTACACCAGAGAATGGCAGCAGGATGGCAGGGCAGACGTTCTGCCCTCATGTCAATAGGGTGTTTTTTAATCCTGATCTTCACCTTCGTTGGAGTCAACTTCTTAATGGAGGGATATCATAGTTTTGAGAGCTTAGAAAGAAGTCAACTGCCATGATAAAAATAGTCAACATCGGCATGAATCATGAGACTGCACCAGTTGAATTGAGAGAATTGGTGGCCGTTGGAGAGCATACTATAGATGAAGTGATGGGTGTCATTAGAACTATTAAGGATATCAAAGAATCGATAGTTCTATCTACCTGCAACCGGGTGGAGATACTTTTCACCACAGATAATGAAAAAGGCGCCACAGAATCGGTTATAGATTTTCTTTGCCGCTATAGTCAAATTTCAAGAGAGAAACTTTTACCAATACTCTATATCTACAATGATCAAGAGGCAATACGCCATATATTCAGGGTAGGGGCAAGCCTGGACTCCCTGATAATTGGTGAACCTCAGATAATCGGACAGGTTAAAGAGGCTTACAGGATAGCACTCGATCATAAATCATCCTCTGTAATACTCAATAAGCTGATGCACAAGACCTTCTCGCTGGCGAAAAAAATACGTACCGAGACAGAAATATCAGGATCTGCAGTTTCTATAAGTTTTGCGGCTGTGGAATTGGGGAAAAAGATATTTGGAGATCTCGAAGGGAAAAAGGTCCTCCTGATAGGGGCTGGAGAAATGGCAGAGCTTGCTGCTACCTACCTTGCACATAACAGAGTAGACAAAATCAAGGTAGCAAACAGGACCTTTTGTCGAGCCGTAGAAGTTGCAGATCAATTTCATGGGGAGACAATCTCCTTTGAAGAGATAGGTGATCAACTGCTCCATATAGATATTGTTATCACCTCTACTTCCTCGCCAGAACCTATAATTTCTTCAGACCAGGTCAAAAAAGCAATGAAGGGCAGAAAGAATAGACCACTTTTTTTCATAGATATTGCCGTTCCCAGAAATGTTGAATCCCGGGTAAATGAAATAGGAAATGCCTTCGTGTATACCATTGATGACCTAAAAGGAATTATAGAGTCCAATTTGAGTAAAAGAAAAGATGAAGCAGTGAAGGCAGAGCGGATGGTTGATGAGGAGGTCATTAAGTTTAGTGAATGGCTCAAGACACTGGATGTGGTTCCAACTATTGTAGCTCTCAAGGAAAAGTGCAAAAAAATAAGCCAGATAGAGCTGAAAAAAACCCTTTCCAACCTTGGAAATCTTACGCCTGAGCAGAGAAAAACCGTGGAAAATCTGGCTCTATCAATTACTAAAAAGGTTTTAAACGATCCTATAGTCTTTTTAAAAACTAAGGAAAATAGAAGTTCACGAAATCTTTACTTAGACATCACCCAAAAACTATTTAATCTGGACTCTAACAATAATACAAAGACTAAATGAGGTAAATTCTATGGATCTTAATAAAATGACAGAAAGCATAAAAGCACATCCTGATTTTCACAAAGCAGGCATGATTGCTACCCACCTCGGTATCGTGAGGTCTTTTTCAAGGAACGGAAGCCCTGTTGTAGGGCTTGATGTTAAATTTGAAAACGAAAAAGTTGAGGAAATTACAAGAGATATCAAGTCACGGCCCGGTATAGTGGATATCATTATCGAAACAAATACCGGCTCCCTTAATGTTGGTGATGAAATTGTAGCAATAATGGTGGCAGGTGATACCAGGGACAATGTATTTCCAGCCCTTACTGATGCAATCAACCGAATAAAATCAGAGGCAGCAATAGAAAGAGAGAAGGCTATAGAGTAACGCTTCCTCTCCGAATCGCCTTACCGAATGCAGAGGAAACGCCCATCCTCGTTATCAGGGTGTTAAAGACCTGCTCTGCGGAATCCCCTAAGAGGGTTCCACAAAGCGGGAATTCCACAGGGTGAATGAGGTTTTGCAAAGTCTCACTATATGAACCTG
>JAFDHR010000031.1 GCA_019308645.1 Deltaproteobacteria bacterium | reverse complement strand
AATCATATGCTCCGTCTATATTACCCAATTTTGAAACGACAACTAAGCTTAAGTTATATTTAAGGGCATAAGCAAAAAAAGATACCCATGCCCTAAAAAAGCAGTAAATTTCCATAGGATTTTGAGCAATTACGTAAATTTTTGGCTGAAGGCTACGTTTTTTACCCCTTCCCTGTGTTTTTGATACTCAATCAATCATTCAAATTTAACCTTGGGTGTGGCCTTTGCTTCTGCGGGAATTTCAAAAAAGGTGGCCTTGCTAAACCCATACATCCCAGCGAGAATATTTGCTGGAAAGCTTCTTATTTTCACATTGTAGGCCTTTACCGACTCATTATAGCGTCTTCTTTCAACAGATATTCTGTTCTCTGTGCCTGCCAGTTCATCCTGAAGCCTCATAAAGTTTTGATTTGACTTGAGATCAGGATATCTTTCCACTACAAAAAGTAATCTGCTCAAGGCCCCTGAGAGTTTATTGTTTGCCTTAATCTTATCCGGTATATTCCCTGCGCTCCCAACCTGTGATCGCGCCTTGGTTACATTGATAAACACGTCTCTTTCCTGCTTTGCATACCCTTTTACAGTTTCCACAAGGTTTGGGATGAGGTCATATCGTCTCTGTAGCTGATTTTCGACCTGCGCCCATGATGCCTTAACCGTCTCATCAAGCGTCACAAAGGTATTATAGGTGCCCTTAAAAAAAGAATACATTGAGAAGAGAATAATAACAATTATCGCAAGAGCGATAACGAGATTTCTTGTTCCTTTGGTCATCAGTACCCTCCTTGCTTAAATTTCCATTTTGTCAACAACCGCCCATAATTTTCTTGCCTCCACCATATAGGCCTTAAAGAGATCCTTTACTTCGGATGATGAAAACTCCGACTTGCCTTGCTTTATATCCAGGCATTTCATAAAAATCTCCTGGTTGATAGGTATTTCTTTTGCAACAGATTGTATAATCTCCCTCCTGGTTGGGGGTATTTCAATACCCTTCAGGTATAAAAGCCCATTAAAGATAGATATAAAGGCCGTTATTGACGCTTTTATTAATTCCTTGATCCTCTTTTGTTTTCCCTCTGTCTCCAGAAAGCCTTCCCGCAAAAGGAGGAGTTTACCTTTGATTTCCCGTTCACACTGAAGCCTGAGATGAGGACCTTCTATGGAAATGTCTTTGAGTACATCTTTGCCATACACAAGGATGTAGTTTTTCTTTATGTTGAGGAATTCGAGGGGGTATGAATCCAGGGAAGACTGGATATACGGTTGTGTCATGAACAAAGGGGTGGCCACATTCCTTTTCCTCCATCGAGATACCGTTTCAAAAGCTCGATCCAGGGAATCTATAGCCTCTTCTGAAACGATTATACAAAAATTTAAATCCGATGTGCCAGGATTGAAGTCACTTCCTGCACCACTACCATAAAGCACGATGGAAACGAGGGCATCTTCAAAGATTGTCTTAAAATCCTTGGTTATTTCATCAAAGATCTCTTCCGGCTTTTTTATTTTGGTCATCGTTTACCTCTCTTTAAAATCCACGGCCTGCGCCTCCTCCACCGCTCATACCTCCGCCAAAGCCTCCAAAGCCACCGCCAAAGCCTCCAAAGCCACCGCCGCCACCTCTGCCTCCAGCCAAGAACATGAGCAGGATGAAGGGAAGGATTGCCCTCCCCCGTCTCGTGCCAAGGAGCATTGACAAAACGATGAAAAACAGGATGAGAGAAAATAGATTGATGCGCGGTCTTTCTTGTATCTTTTTTTTCGTTTGATAGTTTGTTGTGCTGCGTCCAGCGAGAGAAATGCCTGCATCTTTCGCAATCACTGATGATACAGCTACTACAGCGTTTGACAGGCCCTTGTCGTAGTTACCCTTCTTGAGATATGGCACCACATAGGTATCGAGTATCTCGCCAACCAGTCCGTCAGGTAAGATTCCTTCAACACCATAGCCAGTTTCAATCCGTACCCTACGTTCCTCAAGGGCAAGCAAAATAAGCACTCCTTTATCTTCTCCCTTCTTTCCAATACCCCATGCCTCATACAGCCTGTTTGCATAATCGGCAGGGTCATTGCCTTCAATACTTTTCAGGGTGACAACAACGACGGAGGTCCCGGTTTTCTGTAATACTTCACGGGCAAGCAGATCCATAGGACGTTCATATTGCGGTGCAATAATTCCGGCATAATCATTGACAGCTCCCCTTGGTTCAGGAAACTTCTGGGCCCCTGCTGAAGTGAGCAGGAAACCATGGAGCAATAGTATAATAATGAAAAGTGAAAGAGAGGTCTTAAATTTCACGTCAGATTTTCTTTGGTTCATAGTATATTTTACATACATAGAAAGTGAAAAAATGGCAACCTTTTATGCAAAGATCCCATAGGAGAGAAAAATCGCATGTGGGAATCGTTGTTAATTAGAGTTTTGGAGGTTCAAGAATAGATAATCCAACCAAATAAAGCCCTTTAAATCTTCCTTCTTCATCTTTCGTGATATGTCTGATCTTTGTTTTTAAATATTCAATAGGTTTTAAGGCATTATTCGTGTAGTATTTCAGTTCCGATACAGAACCAACCTTTAAATAATTCAACAAATTAGAGTCTTCCTTTACCAATACACATATTCCTTTTGATGATATATCCCAAATTTTGAATTGATACGTAAACGCGCAGTCATGTAATGAAAATTCTACACTATGATATTGATCTATGATGCTTCGGGGTTCTGATCTCTTTTCGGTAAAATCGTTTTTCATACACCAACCTTCTACCGTGCGCTATTTGAGAGAAACAGCGTTCCAGATCATACCTTCATGGCTTTTATTGAAAAGCCTCGCGTACAATGGATTCATGCATGAGAATCGCGCACGAGTCTCTTTAAAAACAATTATTCAAGTTGAATATACATCATTAGTATCTGCTCAATAATTTAAGGAAGGACATGGGTGTCTTTTTTTGTTATGCCCTTCTTACAGGGAGCCTTACCATGTCATTTCAAAATTGGGTAATAGCAATTACCCAATTTTGAAATGACAACTAATCTTAAGTTATATTTAAGGGCATAAGCAAAAAAAGATACCCATGCCCTAAAAAAGCAGTAAATTTCCACAGGATTTTGAGCAATTACTATCATTAGCCAATGTAACTGCTGCTTGCAGAGTCTGATTCCCAGGCTGTAACCTTACTGACCTTGATATTTGTATCATTAAGCTCTTTGCTTAACTGCGTAAAAATATAGGCAGCAATATTTTCTGACGAGGGATTCTGATCTGTGAATTGGGGAAGCTCATTTAAGAATGAATGATCAAGTTCTTCCAGGATTCTGTGTGTAGCATCTTTCACCCCTTTAAAATCTATCAATAGCCCAGTATCATTGAGTTTTTCTCCCTCAACAAAAACTTCTATCCGCCAATTATGCCCATGAAGCTTCTCGCATTTACCCCTATAGTTTCTCAACTGATGCGCAGCTGCAAATTGCGTGATTATCTGTAACTCATACATATGATAAGCCAATTCTTGGTTAAAAAACACCTACTTTTTTTTGGCCTTATACCGTTTTCCACAAATATTACATTTTCCATCTATTATTATTCCAATGCAATTTCCATCTGAACAGGGGATTCTATCCTCAAAGTCAATACTATCTGCGTCTCCAGCACTTGTTGTATCATCTCCTGTGGAAGTACTGTGCAGGTCTGCTCCGCAATAAAGGCAGTAGCTGCTCTCTTCAGGTATTGATCCACCACATTCAGGGCATGTAATACTCGGAAACTCTTTACCACAATATTGGCATTTCATGTACGCTCCTTATAAAAAGTTTGGCGGTTTTTTATTTCTTTAATGTATCTTCCTGCTATTGTCAATCATTGATGACCTACATCAACAAGATTGAGCAGTATTATTTGATTGACAAAAACGG
This sequence comes from Deltaproteobacteria bacterium, assembly GCA_019308645.1. The sequence continues at coordinate 11,542 of JAFDHR010000031.1, read as the reverse complement.
ATTTTTATCAATAATAAACAACCATGGCGGTGTAGCTCAGGTGGTTAGAGCATACGGCTCATATCCGTAGTGTCCGGGGTTCGAGTCCCTGCACCGCCACCATATGGATTCTATAAACAGTATTGACATATTCATTTTTCGAATTATTTTATATGTATTATGACCCTGCAATATTTTAATAAAAATCAGTTGAGTGTCGTTGGGGATGCCTTAGATATTGCTGAAGATATGACGAGCAACTATTTTAAATTATCGCTCTTACAGTGGAAAAGGAATCGCTTTGATATAAGAACTCTTTCTTCTTTATTCGGCGAAGAAATTAAAAATAATGTCTTTGCCCTATTGAAGAAATATAGCTCGGACGGCAAAGCAGAAATAGAGCCCCTTTATAAACGACATGAATTTTACCTTATTTACTTGCAGGATCACCACATTTTACAAGCCCTTCAAAGGGACACTAACATTAAACTTCTCCCCCTTTTGGCGTATATACTCACCCATGAGTTGGTGCATATTGTACGGTTCTGTAAATTTCAAGTGAGATTTGATACTCAGGAGGAGAATAACAGGATAGAAGAGGAAAAAATCGTAAATCACACAACCGTTGAAATCCTGCAACAATTATCATTACCAAACCTCTCATATATTCTGGGTTCTTATAACCCTGATAAAATGAATATTGATATCTGTATGGTGTGATGAGTACGACACCCGGAGAATAAATAATGCCTATCTATGAATATAAATGTAGTAAATGTGGCCACATAACTGAGATGTGGCAAAAATTCGCTGATCCACCTTTAGGGGAATGTGAGATGTGTGGTGGATCGGTGAAAAAAATTATTTCACAAAATACCTTTCATCTCAAAGGGTCAGGTTGGTATGTAACTGATTACGCATCAGGGGCATCTAAAGATAGACCAGCAAAAAACGAAGATAAAGAGAAGAAACCGAAAAAAGATGACACCAAAAATGTGTCGAAAGAGGTATCCAAAAAAGCACCTCCTACAGACACATGAGCCCTGGAGTAACCAAAATGCCATGCCATAACCTTTTTTAAGAAAGGCGTTACGCAGTAATAAAAAAATGAAATATAGATATAGTGGCAGGATACAGGACAGATTAATAAATCGATTAGAAAAAAAGGAAAGAAAGGAATCCTTTCGGAGAGATCGATTTTTTAAATTTAAGCTATCAGAAAGTCACAGTAAGCTTTCCCAGGCTCTACTCCTTAACAAGATAATTGAGACAGAAAATTCTCAAGCGATTTCTGATCTCATCATGCAGGGCCTTAACAAGGCATATAAGAGTAGCGAGTTTGACTTTAAATATTTCACTGCTCCTATACGAACCCTTGTGCCTCGTCCCAATCCATATGCCCTGTATTTAACGCAATATATTCTGGAAGTAATGATCAATGATCCCAATGTAATAGACGTGTATGGAACTGACCTTGAAATTTATACGTTAATAGACAGTATTATCAATCAAGTGAATGAAAAATTTGAAAGGACTGAAGAAGAAATAGTGAAACAGCTCTCCCGCAATAAATCCCTTATTAGAGGATCGCGGGACTATGAAATTGCCCTCGAGCAGCTTTTCTACAAGAAAGTGGGGGTAAGCGAGATTCCTCACAAGTAGTCAGGCAGCAAAAACCTTTGCTGATTTATTCATCCAGAGGTTGTGTATCCTCAGAGGGTTCCTCTTTTTTTTCCCCAGGATATTTTATCTCATAAATCGTTTCTTCTAATGTGTCTAAATCCTCTATTCGACACACTTTTACATCAGGATACACATCATTTATCATCTTTTGTGTTATCTTGCCCGGGCCAAAGATAATGATTCGTTTTATCTTATATTCTTCAACGATTTTTTTAATGGTCTGAGCCCATAAAACCGGATGATCCAGCTGATGTATAAGCTCTTCTTTGATCTCATCAGGGTGAGTGATGATCTTTGGATCAATGTTATCATCTGTCAAGGTATTTGCAATAATAGGTGTTTCAATACTTTTAAAAGAAAACTCTTTTTCTTCGATATACTTTTTTAAATTATCACTGGCAACAACCATAAGCGGCGTATGCCATGGGCCCAAAACCGGCAAATCTATCGCTCTAAATTCTGATTCCTTGAGCAACTGCTTTGCTGCACCGATGCTTTTACTTGTACCCCCAAAGACATTCTGTTTGGGTGAGTTATAAAGGGCTATGTGCAGGATTTCTCTTCCTGCGTAGTAGGTAATATTTCGAACATCCTCCTGAGTAATGTCCCTATTTTTATTTATGATGGCTACCAGTCCACCATCAATATCTTTGGCACACGAGGTCATGATACTCTGACGTTGATTAACCAGTTGCAGGCCGGTATCGTAATTCATACCCTCTGCTGCGGTAAGTGCAGTATATTCACCAAAACTATGCCCAGCCATGACTGCCGGCTTTAGGTTTAGTTTCTCTTCCTTCAATCTTTCTCGAAAGGCTAAAAAGGCTGCCCATGAGGAAATGTAGGTAGCGATCTGAACCTGTTTATCTAAATGGGTTTTAAGCCCTCTTTTAATGCCAAGCTCATCGACATGACTGACTCTATCACGAAATTTGTCCGGTATTTTGCCGAATATTATCTTTTCAAACTCCTTATTCAGTAACCTGTTTGCCCTGTAAAAGACAAAGGCAGCAATCTCGAAATTATCATAGAACTCATGTCCCATTCCTAAATATTGAGATCCCTGACCAGGAAAGATATACGCTGTTTCAAGTTGCATAATTAATTATCCCTACACTCTTTTTTTTCACCCTGCTCAAGGTCGAGTAAATATTGTTTCATATCAATTCCTGAATTAAAACCACCTAAGCCATTCACCGCAACTACCCTATGGCACGGGATAAGAATGACAAGGGGGTTTTTCTTTAATGCCTGTCCAACAGCCCGTACCCCCTTTGGGGTACCTGCCATGAATGCAACATCTTTATATGTTTTTGTTTCACCATAGGGTATTGTAGATGCACTCCTGTAGACATTATACATAAAGGGGGTCACATTGATGTCCCACGGTACATTAATTGCTGGATTATTTCCCTTAAGATAGGACTCAATAAATCCTATGAGGCCTTCATTATGTGTACGATCTTCAATTAATTCAGCGTTCGGCGCAGAGGAGATTAGCTCAGTCATAAAACTATTCTCGCTGTTAAACTTTAATTTTACCATAACTGCGCCTATATGTGAAGAAGCAATATGTACTGAAAATCCCCTACATTGAAACTCCCAGTAATAGATATTTTTCTGTATTGTCCGTTGTCCGTTGCTCATTTATAATTGATAATTGCCCATTGAAGCTATTTTCCAACTACAGTTATTGGCTGGCTTGGCTTACTTTCTAAACCATCCCTGTCAACTGCTGTTACTGCATAATCCTTACTCTTTCCTGGTTTAGGAGAAACTACACTACATTGCGGCTCTTTCACCGTGTCTACCTTTCGTGGACCTAAAAAGCCTTTTTCAAAAACATTGTATGATGTAATATCCGACTCAGTGTTACTCGACCAGGTAAGTACCGTCTTTCCTTGTTCAACTCTTGTAGTAAGCCCTGTAGGTGCACCTGGTTTCGGTTTTGTTTTGATGGTTATCGTATCTGAAAAATCACTTATGAGGCTATCTTTATCCTCGGCTGTCATTTTATATTGATATTCCCACCCATCCTGAAGCCACTTATCCACATACGAAGTTTCCCCCTCAACTGAGGCGATTTCAGAAAATTCTTTTTCATCACCCGAACTCCTAAAGATATGATATTCTCCTATGTCATCCTCCGGATTTGGCTGCCAGAAAAGGGGTACTTCTTTCACATGAAGGCTTTCCCCTCCAAATCCAGAAGGTCTGACAGGCCGCGGTTTGGTGCTTGCAGAAACTATGTCTGATGGCTTACTTTCAACATCTACCTTATTGTAGGAAGTTAATTTATAATAATAGGTGGTGTTATCCATTAATGGTTCATTATAGGTTCTTTTATCAAGGTATTTGTTTTTCTTTGGATTACTTATCTTTTTAATCAAAACATATTCCCCTTCCCTTGCAGCTGAGCGATACAATTTATAACCTTTAACCTCTTCATCAGGGCAAATGCTCCATGTCAGCTTTACTTTTCTGGCTATCCCACTTTTTGCTCTCAGTCCTTGAGGTGTTGGGGGCAGCCCCTTAGTTGTAGCTGATACAATATACGACAAGGATCCTTCTTTCTCACTATCTTCAAAGAGGGAAATTCTATAATAATAAGTTGCTTTATCTTTCAGGCCTTTGGTATCTATAAAACTATTAATGTCCCGATCAATAATCTTCTTTATCTTTATAAACCCCTCTTCACTTGACATACTTCTGTAAATAAAATAGCCTTTAACGTGCTCTGAGGTGGCCTGAGTCCAAGTCAGTTTGATCTGTCTGATCATATCTCCCTTGGCCAAGAGCCTCTTGACAACAGGCAGACAACTCCCCTTCATAGAACCTGAGAGGTCACTTTGCAGGTTCTTTTCATTATAGACGCTTACCTTGAAATAATATTCCTCCCCATCAGATAGATTTCTATCCAGATACTTTATCTTAAATAATTTGTCCAGAGTTGTATCAATCCCCAAGCCTAAATCTTTTCCTAGGAGATTGGCTACCTCCTTGTAAGGTCCCCCTTCTGTCTTTGCCCTATAAAGCTTATATCCCATGAGTTTGCTTGGGTCAGGGCTTTTGATCGGATTGGGTGCCCAAGTGATCTTAATGCTTTTTACATGAGCCTCGATGCTCAGAATAATAGGGGGATTTGGGGTTAGTGCGGTCTCAGCAAGGATCGTCTTGGAGAAGTCACTTTCCTTACCTTTCGCATCAAATGCCTTGATTTTATAATAATAAGCGGTATTTTTCTCTAAACCCTTATCAACATATTCGCCCTTCGTCACCTGGGCTATTTTTCCAAATGGGCCTCCCTCTGATTGGCCGCGAAATATCTTGTACCCTACAGATTTTGAACCAGGAATATCTTTCCACAAGAGACTAATTTTTGAACTTCCAGGCTTAGCGACTATCTTCAGGGGAGGCTTTAAAATATCTTTCTTTGGTGAAGGTAGCTTTACTTTACCTATGTTTAACTTAATAGCCTTAGATATATCCCGACTCAGCCGCCTGATCTCCTCCCTTAAAGCGGAGTCCCCAAAAGACTTCACCTTTTTATTAAATATAAAAAATTTTTCTGATATTTTAGCAACCTTACACAAAATTTCGATTACCGGGCCGTTCTTTTTCACAGTACCTCCAACAATCATATCCAAACCGAGTCTGTTTCCAATATGAACCACATTGGAAAGATCACAATTTTGTTTAAGATCATTGAGGGACAAAAAGGTCTCTAAATCTTTACGATTAAGGATATTGAAAGAAGAAGTTCTTTCTAAAAAGTTGATAAGCGTATTAGTAACAGTGGCGTCATAACCCCTGGCATCTAAATTGAGGCTATTAAAATTGAAAACAGCAATTTTTGCCTTATAAGGAAGCGCTGGCCTTGGATAAAGGGCAAGTATGATACCCAGAAGAGCCCAAAAAAAATAGGGAAATGATTTTATTTTCATCACCATGCCTAAGAAGGTTAAGTGAGAATGATGAAAGTACAATTATTAAGAATCGACTAAGAATATCTATTTGGTGTCTACATATTCTGAGTCATTTTGGCAATCATCTCAGCGGATTTTTTAGATATTGGACTTGCGATACCCTTAAGGCGTTCATCATAAATAGCATCGGTATACCCCTCTATGGCATCTTCGTATTCACGCCTTTTTAATTGTTTTTCTCCCTCATTAAAATAGACTAACTCCAGACTCTGGAAATGTTTTAAGATACTTAAACCAACCTCTGAGACATTTTGATTCGTCAACTCATCCAAAACCTCCACCTCTGTGGGAAGTTCTAAGGGATCTTCTTTGATATTGGCCGCAGGTAGGCCGTGATGATAGTTATCCTGTTTTCCAAGTTTACCGGACATAGTATTGGCAAAGATGTTCTCTCCGGTCATAGTATCTACCAATTTATAGGCAATCTCTATAAAGCTAATTATTTTGGTCGTGCCAGTCTTGTAGGTGAAAAGCTGGTACACTGGTTTTTCAATTTTCATGGGTGGAGCTGTTTTCATCTCCTCCTCAGTAGGATGGGGATGCACAATCCGCCATCTTTCAAAGGCCGGATTACTCTCTGTCCGGGTATCTATCTTAACCCTGACAGTATTGGTGCTTGGATAATTTTTACTTTTAGAGGAGAAATGTAACACATCCCCCAAGATAAAGGTATCTATCCCTCTCATCTTGCCTACTCTTTTGGCTGTATCTATATCTACCAATCCAGTCTGACCTAACTGCATTTCTTTCAAGATAGATTGCAGGTTTTCCCGCTCAATAATCTTCAAATCCCCACTTGCATTTTTGCTTAAAAAGGTGACGAGCTTGCTGGCAATTATCCTGCCTGCATCCTTATTATCAATCGGATACGAAAAGTCAAAGACCGCAATAGACTGTCTGATTCTTTTTTTAATCTTATCCTTTACCAATTGGAGTTTACGAAAAAGTCCCTTATAGTCAGGATTAATGTTGTCCAGTTTCTGTAGCCATACTAGTGCGTTGCCCCACTTTTTTAGTTCTATATACACATCACTCCTTTGATCAAGTTTCTGACAGAGGCTTTTTATAAAATCTTTATAAAAACGGCTCTCAGCAAGAGAAGGAGAATATTTTAAAGCTGTACGCAATTCCTCAACAGCTCCTGTCAGCTTCCTCTGAGAAGAAAATTTCATTGCCTTATCGAGATGTGCCTCTCCCCCTTTAAGCTTCAAAGACTCCACCCTTTTCACAAGCTGTTCATTATCCGGCTCATATTCAAGCGCCTTTCCATATAAAAAGAATGCCCTATCCCAGTTCCTTAACCCTATTGCCTCCTCCCCTTTATTGATGAAGTAGTCTATACTATTATTGGCCTGGGCAGTCTCATAAAGTTGCTGTATATCGTAATAATTTGGATCAATATCAACAACCGCTTTGAAGGCATTTACCGCCATTACCCAATCCTCTTCTTTGCTGAATTCTATCCCCTGTTTATAAAAGATCTGAGCTGCCTTTTCTTCTGCCTTGGCCAGTTTATCATCTGTCTCCTCGTATCCTGGTAAGAGTTTTTTGACTCTTCTTAATTTCCCTATTGCATCCATCCACTCTTTTTTAGCCAGATGGGAGTCAGCTTGAGTATACAGGGACTTGATATTGGCTAAAAGATCATCTTTTCTTTTGACAAGATCATTAAACAGAGTGGCTATTGGTTTACTCTGTGGATCTAAATTTTGGGCACGGTCTAATTCCTTAACAATTTTGTTAAGTTCTGGAAAGCTCGGATCTGGGTTATCTTCCAAGAATCCCTTAACCTTCTTATAGTAAACCAGCGCCAATTCTTTTTTGGCCTTGGTTAAGGCCTGTAAATATTCCTTGTTGTTTGGATTTTCCTTAAGTGCCTTCTCATAAAACCCTATAGCATCACCCCAACGTCCTTTTTTACTTAGGTCCTGGCCTGTGTTAAAATTTTCCTGACCTCCGGCACATCCAAACACAAACATGAAGGATATAATAACGGCAACAAGCAAGCCTTTTCTTTTCATATTTCCCCCCTCTTTAAAACAGACCATCTCTTGTATATAACCCCTACATTGGAATAGATTACATACGTGATTGGTTTTTTCGCACTCTGAGAAACGCCATAATTATGGTGAAAGCCCAATCTCCAGCCTGTTCTGGCTTATTTCAGATATTGTAATGGACCTGCTACCTACATTTCGACCTTCTAAGTAATTGGCTAACGACTGGGTATCACCCTGAAAATCTAACTCCATCTCTGCCCTTCCCTGGACATATGATCTCAGCCGTATGTCCTTTATTCCCCGGACTTCATTCGTCAGAAACGTCTTAAATGAGCTTAGCTCATCAAAAGAGTGAAATTGTGAGGCAAAAAGTTTGACCTCAACAGTATTCGTTAACTCAGATGACCATTGGTTTAAAATATCATTCATTAATGTGCCGGCCAGCAACTCAGCGCTCTGTTCTGTAGCGGGTTGGATTAAACCTTGAATGCCAGGTATTCGTTTTGTCTCGTTTCCAGTGGTAATAATAGCCCCTGTATCAACATTGACTACCTTCGCAGATATCGTCGCACGATTGGAATACATTTCAACAGCACCAACCCTAAACGGATTGCTGCTGGTTTCCACGCTACATAAAAGTATCACCTCAGCTCCAAAACGCTGCCCGACCTTAGCTGCACCCTGTGGATCACGAGCCAGGCTCATAAGACGGTCATGTTCTAAATTTTTTCTGACAGTACCTGAATCAACTAATTTAAATCCCTTTGATAAAAAATATTTTGTCATACCGGCTTCAGCGATAGAATCCTCCTGGTCTCTTCCGTCAAAGAGAATCATCAAGCGAGGTTTGGATTTTCTTGCAATAATCAGGTGAATGGTCTCAAGGTCATTTCTAATCTGCCCTGTACTCACAACCGCCTGAATGGTCACTTTATAGATATCTCCTTGCCTTTGATCGGAAAGTATCTCATAGGATTGAATATATCCCTTTGATTGTTGCAGGATCTTATCAGATATCACTTGATAATTTTCCACCAGCGTCTCATTACTAATCATTACGCCAACTGCCTGCTCAACAGCGAGCCTCTGGGCATCTGCAATCGCTCTATCCCTTGCAATAGCAACAAAATCCTTCTGAACCGACGCAGTTCCCTGAGCCTGAACTATTTTTTGTGCATGGGCTGTAAAAAAGGCGGGCATGATAAAGAGACAACACATCATGAGGATAACAATATATCGCTTCATTACGCTACTCCACATAAATGAGTTACAAAAAAATGAATCGTAGTTAGAGATTAGCAATTTAAATGATCATGAGAAAAATGTCAAATGAATTGCATATAATTAAGTGTTACATTAAATCTAAACTACAACATATTGATATATCAATTAATATCTCCATTGAAAAAGCTCAGTCCAAAACCACACTTAGTCCCTATTGTTTATGTCGAAACCCAGAATAGAGCGTTTCAAAAGTAATTCTTAAAAAGGACGCTATCCTTACTCTTTGACAAATGAAAGAGAAACGTATCCATATAAGGTATCTGCTCAATAATTTAAGGAAGGGCATGGGTGTCTTTTTTTGTTATGCCCTTCTTAATAGGGCGCCTTGCCATGTCATTTCAAAATTGGGTAATAGCCTCTCGGCCCTGAGACATGTCGGCGAGCCCTTCGGCTGTGAGCTCAGGGCCGAACGGCTCATGTCGAGTCGCTCGAGGTCGAAGGGCAACTTGGCAGTAGAATCATATGATCCGTCTATATTGCCCAATTTTGAAATGACAACTAATCTTAAGTTATATTTAAGGGCATAAGCAAAAAAAGATACCCATGCTCTTTTCCGCGGTTAGTTTCTTAGGAGGTATCCAAGTATCAAGTATCTAATATCTTGTACTCATAAACGTCGACCTCAGGAATAAACCACACACAATACCTATCAAGACACCACAAGAGTTAGCAGCCATATCAGTTATTGAGAAAACCCTCGTTGGCACGAAATATTGACCGAACTCAAGTCCGATGCCAAGCGGGATCATCAACAATGCCGATATCCATCCACCCAGAAGGCTTCGAAAGCCGATAAACGGAAGAAAAGAAAGCCAGAGATAGGCACAAAAATGGTATACGACATCAGCCCACCTGAAATCTACTGGGAACTTTACCCGGGGTACGATAGAAAGGTAGGATACCATACCGATTGATACCCCCCAGAGAAAAAGGATGATAAAGGAAAATAGCTGTGTATTTAAGGACTTCTTGGTATACATCTCATTCAACATGGCACTCAGTATACACCATCACTTGAAAAATTATACTATGTTTCTATCCATTTCTTTACCCACAAGGATAGTATGTCCACAAAAAAAGGCAGGGTCACATTGACCCTGCCTTTACTGTATCAGAGATAGCTTTAATTATCGCTTCTTACAATCCCCTCCTGAATCCTTAAAGACCGATAAGGCCGAAACCACGAATACCATGCTGACGCGTCAGGCACTGGGGTTTACCGCATGTTACTCGTATGCAACATTTTTAGGCAGGTGAACTGTGACGTGTGTACCCTCATCTTCAGATGTTGTAAACCTGATATCGCCGTTGTGGGTGCGGGCTACGAGTAAGGCGTTGTGGGTTCCCAGTCCAGTGCCACCATCTTTACCGCTGGTCGTATAGGGTTTAAAGAAATTCTCGCATATCTCCATAGGTACGACACCGGTGTTGTGAATGTCGATACAATGAAAACCCTGCCCTGATCTCTCTATAGTATCAATGGAAATGCGAATGGTGCCTCCTTCAGGCGATGCTTCGATGGCGTTCTTAATAAGATTGGCAAACATGATTTCAACTAAGGCCTCCTCACACAGAATCACATATTCAGTTTTAAGATGAGTAGGCTTACCATATATGGTGAACACAAAATTTGTGTTTCTTTTTAATGCCAGAGGCTTTAGTGTTTTTTTGATTCTCTTTAACACGCTAAGAATATTAACCTCCCGGGGCTTGAGTGTATAGCTCCCCTGCTCCATTTGAAAAAGATCGCGTGTTCGATCAATGAATCCAAGCATTCTCTCCCCGAGTTCCTGTATCATGCGTGCCGCGCTATTCTGTTTGCCGGTGAGATTTTTGGTTTTGAGCAGCATCCCTGCAAGCCCAATAATTCCTATTAAAGGGGACTTGAGGTCGTGACGCATCATGCGGTGAACGTCATCACGAAGGCGCTCAATACGCTTTTGATCGGTGACATCGCGAATGATACCTTGATATCCTAATATCCTTCCCTTACTGGAGCGCCGAACACTACCGGTAAGTAAACAGTCCATCTCTATGCCGTTCTTTTTACAGAACTTTACCTCATAATCTCTCACTGATCCCTTTGTCTCTATTTCTTTCTGAAACGTATCTCTGTCGCCAGGATACACGTATATTTCATTTACATTGAGTGTATCTATCATTTCTTCTCTGGAGTATTCAAATAGCTCTAACAAGGCCCGGTTAACATCAAGGAACTTACCCTCTCGACTGGTAATATAGATTGCATCTCTTGATTCATCAAACAGGGTGCGGTATTTCTCCTCGCCTTCCCATATCGCTTCATCTGAGCGCCTGAGCTCAGCAGCTTCGCGCTGTAACTCCTTAATGCTTTGTTCTAATGTTTTATAGATTGGGTTATTGGTCATGAAAAAAGACCCGCATCATAAAAAATGAACTTTGAAAAATGATGAACCACCATTTTTTATCTATGTTTCACACACTATCGCCGGGTATTACCAACCACGGCCTCAATAATTTTATGCAACTTAGCCAGAATACCCCGTGCTGTGCACGGGGATGAATGGCTTTTTTCTTGGGGTTTGGGGGATAAGTTCCCCCAAGTTCAATTCAGGGTTTCCTTTTTGATGC
>JAFDHR010000458.1 GCA_019308645.1 Deltaproteobacteria bacterium | reverse complement strand
GAAATAACCTATGGCCTGGAAAGAATTGCCATGCATTTGCAAGAAAAAGGGAGCGTTTATGATCTTGCATGGAATGAAAATGTTACTTATGGCGATGTTCATAAAAAAGGGGAGTGGGAAAACTCTGTATATTGTTTTGAAATGGCTAATATAGATATGCTTTTAAAGATGTTTGAAATGTGTGAAAAGGAATCTCTTACAATAAGCAAAAAAGGGATTGTCCTGCCGGCATATGATTATTGCCTCAAATGTTCCCACATTTTTAATATACTTGAAGCGAGGGGGGCAATCAGTGTTACAGAAAGAACATCTTTCATTGGAAGGATTAGGGAATTGGCTAGTTTGGTAGCAAAAAATTATTTAAAGCAGAGAGAAGAGATGGGCTTTCCCCTATTAATTGAAAATTGACGATTGAAAATTGAAAATTGACAAATGACAAATGTCGAGTGAGGATATATGACTGCTGAACTGCTTTTAGAAATAGGCACAGAAGAGATCCCCTCAGACTATCTTGAGAACGGTTTAAAAGAGCTTAAGCGATTGGCAGAATTGTATTTACAAGATAACCGAATCGAGATCGAAGGAGGCCTTCATACATACGGAACTCCAAGACGGTTGGTTTTAGTGGGTAAGGCCATTGCTGATAAACAGGAAGATATGATCCAGGAGATAACAGGGCCTCCTAAAAAGGCTGCATTTGATGAAGAGGGAAACCACACAAAGGCAGCATTTGGTTTTGCTAAGAAACAGGGAGTGTCTGTGGATGAGCTACAATTGTTGGAAACACCAAAAGGCGTCTATCTTCATATTAAACGTAAAATGCCGGGAAGGCTTACAATAACTATCCTATCCGAAGTGTTACCTAAATTAATAGCGAACATTCCCTGGCCAAAATCGATGCGTTGGGGAAGTGAAGAGTTTTCATTTGTTCGGCCTATCCACTGGGTGCTTGCACTTTTTAACCGTAATATTATTCCCTTTGAAGTAGCTGGGGTAGCGAGTGGGGCTCAAACCAGAGGTCATAGGTTTATGGCGCCCCAGAGTATGGAAATAGAAGGCCTTGAAGACTATCTGCAAAAAATGAATCAAAGCTCTATAATTATTGATAAAAAAGAGAGAAAAGATAGGGTTGAGAAAGCTGTCATTACGGCAGCAAAACCTGTATCAGGCTTACCTGTGATAGACCCCGAATTATTATTCACAGTGACCAATATGGTGGAGTTCCCATCTGCCATTTGCGGTGGTTTTGATAAGGCATTTCTTGCTCTCCCTGACCCTGTTCTCATAACAGCAATGAAAGAGCATCAGAGATATTTTTCTGTTCGGGACCATAAAGGAAATCTGATGCCAAATTTCGTGGCTGTTAACAATACGATTGCACGGGATGAATCTATTGTCAGAAAAGGGCATGAAAGAGTTTTGCAGGCAAGGCTTGCTGATGCGAATTTCTTTTTTAAAGAGGACAGGAAAAGGCTTCTCGAGGATAGGCTGGAGGATTTGAAAAAAGTTATCTATCAGGCAGAGTTAGGGACATCCTTTGACAAGGTACAACGTTTTACCCGATTAGCCGAGTACTTAGCTGAACAGATAGCGCCAGAAAGAATATATGATGTCGGACTTGTAGCGAAGCTATCCAAATGTGACCTGGTTACTGAAATGGTCATGGAGTTTCCTTCCCTCCAAGGTGTAATGGGGCAAGAATATGCACGATTGGATGGTTACCCTGAAGATATCTGCATAGCTATTTCAGATCATTATTTACCTATTCAAGCAGAATCTCAACTCCCGGAATCTCTTATTGGGTCAATTGTTGGCATAGCTGATAGGCTGGATACTATTGTAGGTTTTTTTTCGATGGGACTTGAGCCTGATGGAACAGCAGACCCCTATGCACTCAGGAGGCAGGCACTGGCTATTATCAGGATAGTGAGAGATAAAAAGATTGCTATTTCCTTTAAAGATCTTATTCATAAATCAGCATCTATTCTTAATGAAACTATTTCATTTGACCAGAAAGTGGTTGAAGATTCTGTCAGTAATTTTATAAAAAATCGCTTTAAGAATTTATTGTTGTCCGAAGGAATTACTCAAGATTTTATAGAGGCAGTAATTTCTATCGATTTTAATTTCCTCCATCAAGTAGAGAAAAAAATAGAAGCATTACAAAGATTTCGAGACATTTCTAAAGACTTTGAGACCTTAGCGATAGCGTTTAAACGGATCATTAACATAGGAAAAGGTTTTGAAGAAACGTATAGTGTGAATCCTGATTTATTTGAGCATAAAAGCGAAGAAGGTTTATGGAAAACATTTCAGTTAGTAAAAGACGAAGCAAAAAGAGAGATAGATAAAGAAAATTACTTTGAGGCATTGAATATAATATCCAGAATAATAAAG